>CBFGRJ010000018.1:0-36722 GCA_965651135.1 uncultured Myxococcales bacterium | reverse complement strand
GCGTGTCCTTCGAAGGTAAGGAGCTCAAGGTGCGCCTTGAGCCAAAGAAAGACGGGCTCGGCACCTGGTACGTCGTCCATCTGGACAAGATGGAAAGAAAGGCGAGCCGGCCGCACAATCCGCACAATCCGCACAATCCGCCCCCCGAAGAACCGGAAGCGAAAGAGCCGGGCAAATGGGTCAAGTCCAAGTTCGTTTCCGTCAAGGAGGGCAACCTGCTGGCAGAAACTCTGGCTCCCCTGCATGCGCTGCGCGCGATTGGGCCAGTGGGCAAAGATCGTGACGAGGAGTTTGGCTTCGACGAGCCCGAGGGGACTTTGACCGTCAAGATTGGCGGCACCGAACACAAGCTCACGGTGGGCGGTCTGACTCCAGGCGGTGGCGATCGGTACGTACGCTTGGTGGGTTCCGGTGAGGCCTACGCCGTTCCGGGAGAGGCGCTACGGGGCGTGCTACACCCCGAGTCGCGCCTGCTCGAGAGTGAGCTGCATGGCTTCGCCATGGACGACGTGCGTCGGTTGAAAGTCAGCGCGGGCAACGCTAGCCGCGAGCTCTTGCGCCTGACCAGCAAACCCAATGCCTGGGCCAGCCTGGACGCGCCGATGGAGCAGGACGAAACTGCCAGCAATTGGATGAACAAGGTCCAGCGTTTGCGCATCAGCAAGTACCTCGAAGCACCCCCCAAGAACATGGGCCAGGATTCGCTGGTGCTACGCCTGGAATACCTCGATGCAAAAAACACGCTCGGGTTTTTGGAGCTGTTCAAAGTCCCCAGCGAGCCCGGCGACGAGTCGAAGGATCGCTACCTGGTGCGCACGGAGCACACGCGCTGGTACGGCGAAGTGCTCGGCTCTACCGCGGAACAGGTCGAGCGAGATGTCCAGTCGGTAGTGTCCAGCAAGTCCGAAAGCAGCAAGTAGTCACGACTATTCGCTCGGTGTCTTGGCGGCTGGGGGCGCCATCGGTCCGTTGGCGATTCCACCGCCGCGCAGTTTGTTGCCGCCGAAGGGAGCTTTGCGCTCGTATTTGCCCCACTCTTTATCGAAGCGTTCTCGCAGTTCGGCCAGCTTTTCCGGCTGCTCTTTGGCAAGATTGTGCTGCTCGCCAGGGTCCTGCTTCAAGTCGTAGAGATCGGTGCGCCAGCCGGTGTCGAACATGAGCAGCTTGTGATCGCCGACGATGAGCCCCCGGCGTTCGGGGTTGTTGGTGTCTTTGGGCAGGTCGAGCAGCACCGGCCTGGGTTCGGCGGTTTTTCCCATGAGCTCGGGGACCAGACTGGTCCCGGCGAAATCGTGTTCGGCCTTGACGTTCATCAATTCCAAAATCGTGGGAGCCAGGTCGATGTGGCTGCGCGGAGTATCGACGCGGCGCCCGGTCACGCTAGGGATCCTGATGAATAGCGGCACATGCGTCAGCACGTTCCACAGCTCGAACGCGTGCCGATGCATCTGATGCTCGCCGAACGCCTCTCCGTGATCGGCGCTCACAATCACCACCGTTTCGTCCCACCACGGCTGGCTCTTCATGAATTCGAGCAGCTTGCCAATCCATAGGTCGGTGTAGAACATCTCGGAATCGTAGCGATCCCGTAATTTGGACCCGAAGTCCGCCTCGTCGTGCTTCACGTACACGTCATGAGGGTCCATGTAGTGCAGGTACATGAAAAACGCTTTGCCCTCTGGCTTTTTCTTGAGTAGCTCGATGGCGAGTGGTGTGAGCTTATGACTCGTGACATGGTTGTCGGTCTTGTTGTCGAACGTAATGCCCTGCACCACTTCCCACTCGTCGAAGCCTTGATCGAGCCCGCTGCCCCGCTTCATGTACATGTGGGCATGCGCGCTCGCGGTGTAGATTCCAGCGGCGCTCAACAGCTCCGGGAAAAACAAGTTGGATTCGGGATACTTCGTGAAGAACGGCGCTGAACGGTAAAGCGTGGAAGGGTACTTACCGGACAAGAGTGCCGCGACGCTCTTGGCCGTGTAGCTGGAGACCGAATACGCGCGGGTATAGCTGACGCTCTCTTTCTCGAGCGCTGTGAGCACCGGCGCAATCTCGCGCTCGTAACCGGCCCACGGCATGTCGGCGCGCATGCTATCGACCAGCAACAGAAGCACGTTGTAGCGCTCGGGTCGCTTGGGAGCCGGCGGGTCTTGTGTGGCGGCGCTGGCGGGAGCCGTGGCGCCTGGCACGGTACGCTCATCGGCGATAGCCGAGGTGTGTGGCGTGGCGCTCGCCGGTCCCCTCGAGACGTCGGGGTTTGGTTCGCGGCTGCAAGCGCAAATTCCAAGCAGCACGCCGGTGAGCGCGATCGTCGAGTTGCGGAGCATCCGCGCCAGCTTAGCTCAGTTTGCCTTGATTTCCGCTTCCAACTTGTCGAGCTCGGCTTCCAGGTTCTCGGCGGTGATGGTCTCCTGAGCCTCTTGTTCGAAGTCTTCTTCGGTAGGAATACCGTCAGTCACCTCGGTCTTGGGTTCTGATTCGACCGAGGCTGGTTCAGCAGGCGCCGGTGGCTTGGGCTGCTCGGGCGACGCTGCTTTCACCTCTTGCTGCTCGGCGGCGGGCGGGGTCGGGTCGGGTTCTGACTTGTTGCAGGCGCAGGCGGCAAGAGCGCAGGCGGCTAGGGTAGTGCGAAGCGTGTAGCGAATCATCGGGTTCATTCCTTTGCCTCGGGTGCAGCGGAGGCTGCCGGTCCTGCTTTGGGTGGGTCGACCTTGGCAGGCGCGGCTGCTGGCTCGGCCGGTTTGGGAGCGTCCGCGGCTGCCTTGTCGGCGTTGCCGGGAGCGGTCTTCTTGAGCTGTTCCATGCGTTCCGCGTGGCGAGCCTGCTCTTGCTCGATGAGCTTGTTCACTCGGGCCAACAGCTCAGGTTTGTCGAGCTCCTCTGCCAAACCCTGCATGCGCTTGAGCCGCGCCATCCTCCAGGCGTGCCTCTTGAGCTCGGCCAGCATCGGGGCGCGTTCTGCCAGTGGCCCCCACTTTGCCTTCAGTTCCTTGCGGTGCGCGTCGCGCCTGGCCTTTCGGGTTTCGCGCAGCTTGTCCATCCTTGCCTTGAACGCGGCGCTCATCTCTCGATGCCCCTCGCGCCTTTGGAGGGCTTTATCCTTGGCTGCCTCCCGCCGCTCGCGAGCCGCTTCCATGGCCTTTTGATGGGCCTCGCGCGCGTGTGCGCCAGGGCCCGCGCCTTTCAGCATTGGTCTGTCTTTGCCGGGGGCGTTCTCGCCCGCACCCTTGCCCGGTGGCGCTCCCTTTGCGGGCGTAGGCCCACCTGCAGGGGCGCTTGCCGGTTGAGCGAACGCGGGCTCCGCGCACAGCACCACCGCCAACAACGTGACCGTCAGCGACTCGAAGTACCTCATATGAGCTCCTCTCCGCAGGAGAGGGTAGGGGATCGCGCCCAAGGAAACAATTCGCAGCCACGCACCAAGGACGCGCCACGCCGCGATTAGCGGCCGACCGGTCAGCGCCAAGCTGCTGTTTTCAAAGGTGGCGTGCGGCAGATACATCGCACTCGATGGCCCACGAGTCCTCGTCCGCCAGCAGCAGCAAATGACGCGCAGATTCACCGGCCGGCGCCACCGCTTTCAAGCGGCCGAGCTCAGAACGCTCCATCACGACTCGCTGAACGACGACCCCTAGTACGCTGCGTTCGAGCCGCACGCGATCGCCCACGTGCAGCAGCACTCGACTGGTTCGAGTGGCAGCGCCGAGGAGCGTCAGCAGGGTGAGCCCCAAAGACCAGAGCCCGACACTGACCAGTGAAAGCTGGCCCCGCCTCAGCAGCGCTACACCAGCCACGAAGAGCAAGTAGACCAGCGCGCACACGAACAGTGCCGTCGCCGCGGTCCTGGTGCCACTCTGGGCCGGCGCAACCAAGCTACGCCACCTGTGGCCGGTAGCGCGGCCTCGGTCCGCGTCCGCACCCAGGTCGGGCGCCTGAAGGCCCCAACCTGGATGCAGCGACAGGTCGAGTTGTTTCGCCCAGCGGTGAGCTTCTCTCAACACCTCACCGGGGTCGAACGACTGGGCCAGCACGATTTCCTGGTCCGCCGAGCGAAGCACCAGCGCGTAGCGTCGCCCGGGCGCCCCCAAGCCCTGGACATGCGTGAGATGCAGCCCGGCACCCCCACGAGAGCACACCTGCTGAGCGTCGCGAAGGCTAGGGGCGGGTCGCGGGCGTGGCCTTGCCCAAAGCGCGATACCTAGAGCGAGCGCCGCAAACACGGCACTGGACAGTAGGCGGTGCGGGACGGGCAACGACGAATACCACGGCAGCAGAGCGAAGCAGCCCAGCGCCATGGCCAAGAGGCCCCCCGAACGCCATTCGGAACCGCGGCCAAGTGTCATGGCGGGGACCTAATCAGAGTCGTCCTCGATTGACCAGCCCACGCTGCAAGCACCGGGATTTTTGGCCGAAGCGCGTGCGTGTGCCAAGCATTGGCGTATGAAGCTCAGAGCATGGCTGATCGGCGGCTGCGCGCTGCTCGGATGCGATTCCCGCTCCTCGAGCGAGCCCATGGGTGCCGCCTTACCGGCGAGCTCGGGTCTGATGGCGGTGAGCTCGCACGCCGCCAAGCCGGAACCCCCGCCAGCCGCCGTGCCGCCCCCACCCAGCGTGGACCTGGACGGCAAGAGTCAAGCGATGGCCGTCACCGTGATCGAGCCTGGCCCGCGCGTCTACAGTCGCGCGCTGCGCAGCTGGATCTACGAAAGCCCCAGCAAGTCGAGCAAGCGGCTCGGCTACTTGCGCGCTGGCGCCTCGTCGCCCACGTCGGCCGAGCCGCAGGGGCATGCGGGGTGCCCCGGCGGCTGGTACCCGGTCAAGCCGCGCGGATTCGTCTGCGTCGGGAGGCGCGCGACCCTCGACCCGAACGATGCGGTCGTGCGGGCAACCCGCGAGTTTCCGCCCGACCCAGGTCAAAAGCTCCCTTACATCTACGGAACGGTGCGCCGCCCGGGCCCTACCTACACTAGGCTTCCCAATCGCGACGAGCTCGAGCGAGCGGAGCCGGACATCCACGAACGCATGCCGAAGTGGTTGACTGCGGAGGGCGAGATCGGCGCGAGCTACGCCCAACACGTTTGGACACGCGGCGAACCGGTCGTCGATCCAAAGACCGCGTGGGCAGACAAGACCAGCGCCGGCGTGCCGGACTTTCTGGCGTCCGGTCAGTCCACCCCCAACATTCGTCGGCGCGAGCGCTCCGAAGAACTCAAGGGTCCGCGCATGCAGCCGCGCGTCGGCTATTCGTTCCTCAAGACGTTCCTGCATCAGGGACGACGCTATGGGCTGTCCGCCGATTTGAATTTGATCCCTACCGACCGTTTGCGTCCGATCCAAGGGTCGGACTTTCACGGCGTCCGAATCGGCAGAGACATCGAGTTTCCCTTCGCGTTCGTCCGCCACCCCAAGGCACGCTTCCTCGCTCTTCGAAAAGGCAAACTGAGCGATGCCGGCGAGGCCCCGTATCGTGCGGTCCTGAAGCTCACGGGCAAGCAACAATTCTTCCATGGGCGGTTGCACTACGAGACGGCTGACGGATTCTACGTCAGCGATCTGCACGCCTCGCGTTTGGACCCTGTCAAACGCATGCCCGCTTGGGGCAAGCGGGGAGAAAAATGGATTGACATAAATCTCACGAAGCAGACCCTGGTCTTGCATGAGGGGACTCGAGCGGTTTATGCCACGTTGATCTCCAGTGGCGAGGCCGGACTCGAAGATCCAGAGCACACCACCGCAACGAAGCGTGGGATCTTCCGGATTCACACCAAGCACATGACCGCCACCATGAGCTCGGACGAGATCGGCGAAGAATTCGAGCTGCGCGACGTGCCGTACGTGCAGTACTTCGACAAGCAGGGGTATGCTCTTCATGGAGCCTACTGGCACGACAGGTTCGGCACCCCAAAGAGCCATGGCTGCATCAACCTGGCACCCGAGGACGCGCGACGGATCTTTTATTGGACCGAGCCCGCGCTACCGACGGGCTGGCACGGCGTCCTCGAGCCACTCGAGGGCACGGTGATGTTCGTTCACCCCTGAGCTTGCCCGCCAGCTCCTGCCATACCGGCCTCACCCGCAGCGCCAGCCTCGCCCGAAGCCCCGGCAGAGCCGCCGGTACCCATACCGCCGGTGCCGCCAGTGCCCGCGCAATCATCGGCAGGAATGAACTCGATCTGCTCCAAACGGTCGAACACCGGTTCTTGCTCTTGCAGGAAAGGCTCTCCGGTATCCGTCAACAAGCGAACGTCGATCTGGTAGCGACCCGGCGCTATCGGCACTGCGATGGTCGTCGTGGCTGCGTTCACCACGACGTCATTTTTTGACCCAGCCTCCGTCAACGAAAGCGCGATATACCCACATTGACGAAAGCTTCCGCAGGTCGCGGGCGGCCGCAGCAGCCAATTGACCAAACCACCCGAATCGCGCGGGCCCAGCTGCACATGAATGCCGCCGCCGCAGGAGAGCGTGATCCGCGAATCATCGCGGTCGAACTGCTGCCCTTGATCGTTCAGAAACCCCTCGATGGTCAGCGTGACCGCGCCCGTTGGGCCGACCGGTGTGCTGGCTGAGTCGTCGTCGCCGCCACAACCCTGCAACAACGCTGCGCCGAGCAGAACGCCAAGCCAACGGTAGCGCCTACGCCGCTCAACCTGCATGGGGCAATCTCCTCTTGTCGTGCTCGGGCAGGGCCTTGAGCTCGGCCTCGTCAATCACGAGCCGTTCCGGATCGATGCGGAACCCCTTGACGCTCTGTTCGAGCTCTTCGGCAAGCACCTGCAGGCCGTCACTCTGCTGTACGGCGGTCTCGGTGGATTTCACTACGCTTTCAGCGATGCTCTGTACTGCGTCCATGTTTCGGGCGATCTCGTCGGAAGCTATGGCCTGCTCTTGCACGGCAGCGGCCGTATCGTCAATCACGCTGATCAAAGTCTTGAGATCGGCCAGCGTGGCTTCGACCAAACCGGTGCCCTCCTCGACGACCTTCGTGCCATCTTCCATCACGTGTACGGCCTCGGACGTTTGGCTGCGGATCGTCGCGATCAAGTCTTCGATGTCGCGAGCGCTCTGGCCGGTCCGCTTGGCCAGTGAGCTGACTTCGTCGGCCACTACGGCGAAACCGCGACCGTGCTCGCCGGCGTGTGCGGCTTCGATGGCGGCGTTCAGTGCCAGCATCGTGGTCTGCTCGCTGATCTGACGGATCACCTCGACGATGTTGCCGATACGTTTGCCGCTCTCACCCAGCGCTCCGATGCGCCTAGCGGCGTCTTCGACGGTATTGCGGATACTCGCCAGCCGGTCGATGGCGCGCGTGACCGCCTCGCCGCTCTGCTTGGCAGTGCGCGTGGCTTCCGCAGCGTTCTCGGCGACCTGCTGGATCGAGGAAGAAAGCTCGGTCACGGCCGCCGTCGAATTGCTGACCTTGCTGGCCTGCTGCTTGACGTCCGTGAGCATCTTTCTACTTACGGCGGAGATCTCTCCGCTGGAAGCGTTGACCTGGAACGCGGAGCGCTGAACACCGGCCGCCAAACTGTGAATCTTCGCGAATACTCGATTCAGGTTGTGTGCCAGGACGCCCAGCTCGTCACTGGTGGCTACCTCGAGTCGCTTGGTCAGGTCCGCCGTGCCGTGCGTGAGATCTTCGGTGGCTCGAATGTACCGCCTGAGCGGTCTGGTGATCTGAATGGCGAGCAAGTACCCCATGATCACGGCGATGACCAAGCCGGCGGCGAATACCAGCAACAACGCATATAGATCTTGCTCGAGCTTGTTGGTGCGATGATAGCGCGAGCGCACCAGGTAATACGTGCCCAGCCGAGTCGTAGCCGGGTCCCCGGCTTCTCGATAGCCCACGGCGGGCCACTCCCAAAAATCGTACTCGCCGAACTCGCCCATATCGAGCACGGGAATCGTACGAGCACCGCTGTCTTGAACCCGGATCGGATTTTTGATCGCCTTGAGCAGCGCAGGGTGCATGGCTTGGGGCAGCGCGCTGGCGATGACGTGGTCGTCGTCCTCGACCAGCGAGATGCGGTGTTGCTTGGCGGGTTCCTTGTTTTGCGACCGCTTCGCGATGTGCTTGAACCACGTGTCGAGTTTCTGGCCCAGCAGCACGACTCCGACGGTTTTGCCCTGATGTACTACCGGCGCACCGGATACGCGATAGGCGCCCTTGGCCAAAATAGCCGGCTTGGCTCGCACGAACGCTCCCCCACGCAGGTCCTGGTATAGGCGCGAGCCGCGCCAGTCGCTGCTGTCCAGCTCTCGCAAACCCTCGCCACCATAGGTTTGCCCTTGCGCGTCGCTGATGACCAACAGATCGGGCGCCAGCGACCCCTGCAACGGGTCCAGCACCCGTCGAGCCACGTCGAGCACGCGGGCGTGATCCGCGTCGAATAGGGCCTGCCCCAGATTCGGGTCGCTGGCGAGCACGCGCAACACCGCGAACTCGCCCTGGCCAACGTCTTGCTCCATGGCTTGATAGCGCTCGGCGTGCGAGCTCAAGTAGCGCCCGAGCCCGCTCTGTTCCCTCAGTGCATCGGTGAGCAAATACGCGCCACACAAGACGACCAAGGTCGACACCAGGATGATGGTGCCCAAGATCTTGCCGCGCACGCTGAGTTTCGGAACCTTCATCGTCGACACCGCTCGGTGGTCATCGAGACGCTACTCTGTGTGCGCCCATCCTGACAAACCAGGACTTCGAACCGGCGTCCTGACGGCTGCCTCAGGTTCACGGGTTCACGAAGCATCGGCACTGCTGTAACGACAGATTCGTGCCGAAAACCTGCCTTTGAGGCTGGTCGCGGGGTTTTTGGCGTCCCCCGAAAACTCGAAGTTCAACAAGCCCGAGACACTCCCGTGCTTGCCCAGGGTCAAGCCCTTGAGCAACACGCCGCCGCCCGGCTGGAACACGTGACTCTTTTTTCCGATGCGTGCCGTCGGAAACGAGTAGGCCTTGGCCGGGCTGGTGCGCTCGCCGCCGTGAGCCTTGTGCCCGAGCCACGGATAGGTGCCGCTGGTGGGTGCCACTCCGGCGGGCGTGGTGATCACGACCGAAACACTGGCGTCCTCTGGGTTGGGTGGCGGCGTGAAGACATCGCAGCTGGCTTCGTAGCTCGCGATGGTCAAGCGAAGCTCGTTGCCCTGTCCTGGGATCTCCACGTACTCGGCCAGACTGGTGCGCGCCTGGAAGTTCACCGATTCTCCCGGGGCGTCGCCCACCTTCAGCTCGACGATGGCACTGGCTTCGGGTTCTTGCTTGCAGCCAAACGAAAGAGCCACCAGCGCAAAGGAACAGACTCGGGTCCACACGTCATCGAGCAGCCCACGAAACGCGCTTGATTGCAAGCAGGGGCTTGGGCCTACTCAAGCGCTGATGCTGATGGCCCGGTGCACCGACAAGGGCCAAGGTTCGTCCCTGAGCCGCTTGGTGGCCTGCGCCAAGGCGGCGCGCAGGTCGCTCGCGCTAGGACGGCGCCTGGGGTCCTGTCGCAAACAAGTAGCCAGGATGCCGCTGAGCTCGACGAGGTCCTCGCGCTTGGCTAGAGCGGCCAAGCGATCGGGCCATCCGTCGTGAGACACGTGGTGCGAGACCAGCTCCATCTCGTCTTCGGCGTCGAACAACAATTCGCCCGTCAGAATTTCGAAAGCCGTGCACGCGAACGCGTAGATGTCCGCCGGCGGGGGACTGGCCGAATGCCCGTTCGGAACGATCCCGAGGATCTCGGGGGCGCAGTATTCGAGCGTGCCACAGCCGGGTCGCAGTTGGCGTCCGCTCAAGCCGAAGTCCACCAATACTGGGGTCTCGCCGTCGCGCAAGATCACGTTGCTCGGTTTGACGTCGAGGTGGCCCACTCCGGCGCCGTGCATGGCTTCGAGCCCCGCCAAGATTCCATCCAGGTAGTCGAAACAGCGGCCGACCGTGAGCGAACGGCTGCGGATCAATCGGTCGAGGCCGGTGCCGCGGATCAGCTCCATGACAAGAATCGGCTTGGGGCGAGCCGCCAAATCGAAGGTCACGAAGCGGGCGAGATTCTTGTGTTGGGGCAACGCCAGTAGCGCGCCAGCTTCCTCGCGAAACAGCTGCAAGAATTCCTGCTCGGAGACGCTGCGGGCCGTGGTGGGATCGAACTCGGGCACCTTCAGCGCGAAAGCGTTGGCCTTGGCGTCGTGTCGCTCTTCGATGCGGCGCGCCACGAACACGGAGCTGACCCCTCCGGCGCCCAAGGCCCGCACGACGTAGAACGCACCGATCGTGCGGCGCGGCAGCAACCAGTCGGGCAGGGGAGCGCGACGTCGTTCCAGCGGAATGGCGTACACATCGCTCGGCGGCGCTACCGGAAGCGAGCGCACTCTGAGCAGCACCTG
The DNA here is from genome assembly GCA_965651135.1 of uncultured Myxococcales bacterium. GTDB lineage: Bacteria > Myxococcota_A > Polyangia > Polyangiales > Polyangiaceae > JAICQQ01. The sequence goes on along the minus strand of CBFGRJ010000018.1, from coordinate 26,354 downwards.
GCCAATAGCCGCCCCGATACACGTTGGCAGATCTGCCGTCAGCTCGTTGATGGACGAGCTCACCTGCGTCGAGGTAGCCGGAACACCATTGCGCACCGCCCTTTCGATCAGGGACGACAGCGGCGGCACATCCGTGACCACCGAGATTTCCGACGGATCTTCGTCGAGCAAGCGCCGGCTAGCGCTCAAGGTCAGCTTCTTCAACGAATCCACCGACTGTTCGATATCCGACAGCGGAGACTCGCCATGAGCGGTGTCCACCAACTCCGAAAGCCCGCGGGCGGAAGCGACCGCTTCCAGGGCTCGCCCGAGGCGGAAGACCACACGTCGGAGCGCCTCACCGCGGTAAGAACCGCTCGCTCCGAGCCGTCCGCTGAATTGGAGCACGCCTTTGGCAGCGGCGAGGCTAGCATCCTGTTCATTAGCTACAGCCTGCCCGTGGAGCTCGGCATCACCGGCTTCGTGCAACACGGGATCGGTGAGCTCGGGCGTCATGAACTGCGAGAGCGCCTTGATCGGCCCGCTGACGTCAGGATTGGTCGAAGCCTCCGCGATCGTCTCCATGCTGTGGGCGTTTTCCAGCTCTTTGGCCACGATCAACAAGAGATCGCTCGGTTCGGCCACGCCTTCGCGAACCGCCGCATCGAAGCTACGAGCCAAAGCCGCACACACGATGCGGTGCACCATGGCGTCAGGTCCCTTGACCAAGCGCTTGAGCAAGATTTGGACGGTGGCGCGGACGCGCTCGAAGACATGCGCCTCGCCCGATTCGGTCTCCGCCGTTTCGAGGTCTACCAAATGCAGCAGTGCTCGGAGTCGACGCTGGTTCGCCAGCGCTGCCGGGCGTGACCACTCGATCGTGTCGGCTCTCGCTTCACCCCTGAGCAGCCAGGTACCCAGTCGTGTGACGAGGCGGTCGAGCTCGGGCACACTGGCGTCTGCTTCGCCGGGACGGCGCCCCAGCAGCAAAAGATCGTGCAGGCGCGCTCGCTCCAGCACACTCGCATCGAGCTCGGCGAGCACCTCGAGCACCGCAAACATGCCACGTTCGTCCAGCGGATCGTTGGCTTCCAAGAAGTCCATGTCGCCATGGGCTTGCCGAATCGCCATGCCCGCCAGCTCGAAGGCGTGAGTCGCCCCTTCGTTCTCGAACGCCAACAACGCCTGCCTGACCTGAGCCCCGACGCTGGAGTCGTTCTCGGGCTCCGCGTTCAAGAGGCGAATCGCACGGGCCGCCACTCCACGCAGAATCGAGTTTTGTTGTCCGGCCTTGCTGGCCAATACGCCGCTCAAAAACCGCGCGCTGTCCGCGCCGAACCCCGGGTGGCTCAGATCGCTGATGAGCCCCGCCACCGCCTCCGCCACGTGAGGGCTCTCCACGGCTGCCAGACGCGCCAAAAGCTCCTCGGCAAGATCGGGCTCGGCTTCGATGACTCGAGGCAAGCCCTGCACCATGGCGGCAACCATGCCGGGGTCGAGCTCCACGAGCGGCCCATCGAGCAGACTGATGCAGCTTCGCAGCGATTCCTCCGAATTGCTGACCAAGCTAGCCACCAACGAGACAGCGGCGCGACGCCATTCAGTGGGCGATAGAGCCGGATCGAGCGCATTTTCGACGCTCTCGCGAGCGCTTGCGTCGACGGTGGCGAGCAGCCCGCGCGCCACGGCTGCGTGTTGCCAAACCAAGGGCTCGCGATCGGCGAGCAGGCGTTCGAAGGTAGGTTTGAAATTCTCTCCCGTGATCAACGCCAGCGCGTGCCCGTCTCCCGATTGGGCTCGCATGATCGCTTCGCGAGCGGCGTGTTCGTAGAGCTTTGCCGCAAGGCGGCGTTCGGGCAGCGCACCCATCGACGGCCGCCCCACCCAACGTTCGTGAAGCTCCCGGCGTGTGACCAACGTCAGTGCGAGGGGATCGGCATTGACCGAGGTGCCGATCGGCAGATCCAGCACCAGACCGACTCGAGCTCTGAGAGTGGGGTTATCGAGTGGGCGCCCCGAGCCGAGGGCCATGCGTTGAGCCACGGCTGCGAAGGTGGAGGCAGTCCCCTCGTAGAGCCGGGCGAACACCCGCCGTCCGAGCTCGCGACGCGCGCGGCCGGCCGGTAGCGCAGCCGTGAGCTCGTACAGCGCCACTGCCGCCTTGTCGGGCAAGATCCAGCTCAGATCGTCAACGAAACCGTCGGCCAAGGCGATATGAGCGGCGCGTTCGAGAACGACTTCTTCGACGTCGTCCAGGGGCGGTGGGCCAACTCCGGCGCTCTGACTCAATGCGGTGATCGCTTGGCGCCAGCTCGCGCCTCGTTCAGCGATGGCGTCGTGCCGGGGGAGTAGGACCAGGGCTTCGACGGGGTTCGGTCTCGCGCGCATGCGGGTTAAAAGAAGTCTACGGCCAGCAAGCGGGATTTCCGTAGGGAATTCCTGGTACATCCAATACTTGGTGATGAAATGTCGGCGCCGTAAATCGGCGAAATTGCCGGTCGTGGTCTCAGAGCGAGCCAGATCGGACACGCGACAGCGGCAGGCCCTATTCCTTGATACTGCACTAATCCACTGTTGGCAGAATCATCCGCACGTTAGGCTGGCGCTTTGCAGAACGGCCACTGGTCGCGCCGGAGCACAATTGGCTATCGTCGCAGCAATGGCACCCAGACGCGGCGATGGCATCCTGCTGGTCGCCCATGGCACGGTCGACGATCTGGACGACCTGCCCGAATTTTTGGCCGAGATCCGGCGTGGCCAACCGGCGCCCCAAAGCCTCGTCGAGGAGCTGAAGCGCCGCTACACCGCCATCGGCGGCTCACCGCTGCTCGAGCTCACCCGAGCCCAAGCCAGGGCGCTCGAAGCCGAGCTCGGCTGTCCCGTGCTGGTGGCCATGCGCCTGTGGCGGCCGCGGGTCGAAGAGGTGCTCACCGAGCCGCGTGCGCGCGGCCTGACCCGGGTCTGCGTGCTGCCTCTGGCGCCGTTCAGCGTTCACGTCTACAACGCTGCTGCGGCGCGCGCTTTCGAAAAATCCCGCGCGCCGCTTGGGGCAGGACCAGAACCCGTCTTCGTCGAACAATGGGGGCTATGTGCGGAATTGATCGCCGCGCACGTGGGATTGATCCGCGAAACGCTGGTGGGTGTCGAGCCCGAAGCCCGCGTTGTGCTGACTGCGCACAGTCTGCCGCAAGCGGTGATCGACGCAGGTGATCCGTATGCCGAGCTCGTCGGCCGCGCTGCCGCCGCAATCGGCGCTGAGCTCGACCGCCCGGTCACGCTGAGCTTTCAGAGTCAGGGGGCGAACGGGGGCCGGTGGCTGGGCCCCAACCTGCCGCAGGCATTCGAAGCATTGCGGGCAGAGGGCGTCAGCACGGTCGTGCTGGCGCCATTTGGCTTTTTGGCAGACCATGTCGAAACTCTGTACGACATCGACGTCGAGGCTCGCCGCCAAGCCGAAGCACTGGGGCTTCAAATGGTGCGTGTGCCCGTTCTCAACACACACCCCGCGTTGATTCGCGCCATGGCCGAGGTGGTTCGCCGTGCTTTGTCCTGATCGATATCAGCCTTCGACTCGAGCATGGCTCGCGCTGGTGGCTGCGCTGCTGCTGGTTCAGTCAGGTTGCAAATCGTTCGTCAACGCCAGTCCCAACCTACGCTGGTTCTTGTTTTCCAACTTCGGCGTGCAGCAGCTTTGCCCAGAAATGCTCAAACGCGGCGCGCCGCTGAAGCTCACGCCGGGCGGAAACACTATCGGCCGCTTCTTTCCCGATAATTGCACGCACGAGGTCAATGGTCAGGCCCAGACCGTCACGGTTCGGTTCTCCGGGACGGGCTTCGCGTGGACGCCCATCGCGGGGCGCGTCGGCTTTTCAGCTGCCGCCGCGATCGAGTACCGCATGGATTTTTTCCTGGGTGAAGACGCGGACTACGTCTGGGCTCGAACCAATCGCATCATCCAGCCGCCGGAATTCAAGGTGGGCTCCGTCGAGAACAAGGTGGTCAACTGGGCAACCAAAACTCCGGTGGGCTACTTGGCCAATACCTTTGGCAGCCAGATTGTCCAGAGCCACTTGGCCAGCGGTTTCACCGTAGTGCGCACCGAGGCAGGAGACGAATTCACACTCGGTCATCTGACTCCGCCGCAAAGGCCCCAAAAGCCCTTCGATACGAGCGATCAGGACCGGTACGTGTTCATGAACGAAACGACCGAAGTCCAAGTGAATCAGATCGATATGCTGGGTCCTTTCGAAGTCGCCAAAGCCGACCAGTCTCTGTACCTGCGCATGCGCATGACCGGGCCGCCCATCGACGTGATGGTCCATCACCGTGGAACCGGCGATTTGTGGCGCAGCGGACTCCAGCTTGGAGCAGCTTTGGCCCCTCCCAACCAGGCCCCCATCACCGGGTTCACGCTGGCGCCCGGCCCGGAACAGGTCCACCGCGTGAAGGTGCCGCCCGGCCAATACTACGTGGTCTTGGACAACAGCAGCGCAGTCGGCCTGGTCAACCCGCCGTGGAATCCGCTTTCCGGCATGGGCGCCAACGCGGCGGTGGTGAGCTACACCGCCGAGCTCGCCGAGGATTGAGCGCCGTTGTAGCTAGGGTTCATTGTCGTCGAGCGGCTCGACCAGAGCGGTAGCGAGCAGCCAATCGCCGTCGCTTTCGACGAACTCTAGCTTGGCGCGGCGCTGGTCGCTTCTTGGTTCGCCAGCGGACGCGCCTTCCACGGTTACGGTCGCCTCGACATGCGCCGCGTTTCCGTCGACGTGGATGCTGTCTACGTCGAAGACCACGTCGAAGCTCTGGAGCGAGGCGGTGGCTCGGGTGGCCAGGGCGGCGAGCTCAGGGCGGCCCTGCGCCTGCAAGCCACGCTCCGGGATTCGAACGCGCGCGTCTTGCGTCAACAGCTCCTGAAAGCCGCCTTTCAGCGTCGCGGCGCGCTGGAGCACATTGGGTGGTGCGCTGAAGCTGAGCAGGGCTTGTAGGCGATCGAGTTGATCGACGATACGCTCTTCGTCGCTCTTGCGACTGAACAGCGCGTACAGAACCAAGAGCACCCCGATGCCGGCGGCGACCCACGCCAGACGCAATCGTACCGTGCTCATGAGCGACGCCTCACGGTTCGCCGGAGCTGACACGCCAGTCGACGGGCACGTCCAGAAAACCCTCGAGGCACAAATAATCGTAGAGCCCGGCGCAGATTTCGTCGGCGGTTTCGCTGAAGATGTGAGGATCGGTGAAGAACTTGACGGTTTCGTCGTGGAAGCTCTGCCGGTCGCCGGTCAGGCGTGCCAACAGCTCGTCACCGCAATAGTTGACCATTTGCTGCATGAACAAGCGTTCCCAAGCCGCACGAAAATCGAAAAAGGCGTCGCTTTGGATCTTGTACGAGACGCTATTGTCACGCCGAGCGCTCCGCGCCCCTCGAATCGTCACCTTGGCCATTTGAGGTAGCCGGGGTGGTATGTGCTCCTGCAAAAACTCGGTCAGGACTGCGGTATAGATGCTCATCACCCGGTTGAGCTCGGGCGAGCGGCGCGAGAGAAAAGCCACCTGCAGATCTCGCTCGATCTTTCCCAAGAGTAAAGCAGTCTGCGCCTTGATTTCCTCGCTCGCGTACTCGAAGCCTTCGAGCTCGGCGCCGAGCCGGTGGGTATACCGACTGAGGACGTAGTAGACGCCCTGTTCCGGGTGGAAAATCGTCTTTTCTTTGTCCCCCTTGGTCCTTTCGTGGAGCTCGCTGGCAAAGAACAATTTGGCGATGCGCTTGCCGATCGGCTTGAGGTTCTTGGTGATGAAACTCGAGCCCCGTTCCACGAACACTTGTTGGAGCAAGCGCGACAATGCGTCGATTTGCTTTTGCTCGATCAGGTCCGGCGCCTCGCGAACGGAGCCATCGTCGAGCGCGGCGGCTTGCATGGCCTTCAGCTGAGCCACCACCTGGGCAGTCACCGCGTCGAGCTCGGGACTCGTCTCCAGATCGCCCTTGTAGTGCACGATGCGCGCTTGCACCTGCTCGTTGAGCAAGCCGAGCGCTTGCACGGTCAGCGCCTGCTTCTGGCCCTCGCTCATCGAGCCATGGGCGGGCCCTTTGGGAGCGGGCGGCGGACGGCGAGGAGGCGGCGGCCGGGGCGGCTGAGCGTGCGACACGTAGACCAAAGGATAGCTGCTCTCGGAGCCTTCGGGGGAAATTTCCGGAGGGATGCCCGCTGCCGTGCGCCAGGGGCGGAACATCGATGGCGCGCCCTCACGTTGACACGACCGGCTGCTTGCGCCACAAAAGCTCCGCCGATGATCGACCCCCAATCATTGGAGCGTTTGCTGCTCGCCGCATTTCCCGACGCACAGGTCACCCTATCGGACCTCACCGGCACACAAGACCACTATGAGGCTACGATCGTGAGCCGCGCGTTCGAGGGGCAGACTCTCGTCGCCCAGCATCAAATGGTGTATCGCGCGCTCGGCGCGGCCATGCATGGGCCGATCCACGCGCTCGCCCTGAAGACTAGCGCCCCCCGCGATGGTCGCGACGCCTAGCGTAGATAGCAGCCAACGCCCAGGAGAAGAAGCATGGACCCAGACTTGACTAACCGAATCCAAAGCATGATCGATAGCCAACGCATCGTGCTGTTCATGAAAGGCAACAAGTTATTCCCCCAGTGCGGCTTTTCGGCGCGAGTAGTGCAGATCCTCAAAGAGCTGGGCGCCGACTTCAAAGACGTGAACGTGCTCACCGACCAAGAGCTCCGCGAAGGAATCAAGCAGTTTTCGGACTGGCCCACCATTCCACAACTTTATGTTGCGGGGCGTTTCGTGGGTGGCTGCGATATCGTGAGCGAGCTTCACGAGAGCGGCGAGCTGAAACGAATGCTCGCCTGAAAAAGCAAGGAGTGCAGCGGGCGCGTTAGTGGCTGCGCCAAACTTGCTTCTCCGTCGATCCCATGCAAGTAACGCGGGCCATGGACCGGCCATTGGTACTGTTGAGCAATGACGATGGGTACCGTGCGCGCGGTATTCAACTGCTCAAGCGAGCCATGGCAAGCTGGGCCGACGTCGTGCTTTGTGCGCCCGACGTGGAGCAGAGCACCACCAGCCACTCACTTAGCCTGAATCGACCGTTGCGCTTGGTCGAGGTGAATGACCAAGAGTTCGCGGTGGACGGCACTCCGGCAGATTGCGTGTACGTGGCCCTCTACGGCCAACGGATCTTGCCCCGCAAACCCGATCTCGTGGTGTCGGGCCTGAACCACGGTTTGAATCTTGGCAATGATGTCTTTTATAGCGGCACCGTCGCGGCCGCTCGAGAAGCGGCGCTCAAAGGCTTCATGGCACTGGCGGTTTCAGCTGATATCGGCGCGGACTTCGAACGAGCCGCCGATGTTGCCTCCGACATGGCGCGCCAACTCGTGCTCGGCTGCGCTCCGGCGCCGCTCCTCCTGAATGTGAATTTCCCGGCTGGCGGTAGCTGGAAACTACGGGCGACGCGCCTTGGCCGTCGGTACTACAAGGACGAAGTCGAGTTTCGGCGCGACCCACGCGGCAGAGAGTACCTATGGATTGGGGGCACGGCGCTAGAGCATGACCCGGTCGACGGATCGGACACCGAGGCTCACGACCGAGGCGAGGTGGGCATTACGCCTTTGGTGCTCGATTTGTGGGACGCGCACGGGCACGACGCCGCACAAGCCATCGCGCGAACCGTGGTTTGTCCCTCCGGCGACGGCTAAGCTTGTTGAAAGCAGACATTTCCGCTACTAACGACGCGGGTGGACGATTTCATGGCGTCAAGAAAGAGACCGAACAAGCCCGTCCCGGCGCGTCTGTCGCCGACGCCTCGCGGTGTCGAACGCGAAAAACCCTTGCCGAACCCGCCGCGTAGTCCGTCTCAAGTGCCCGTACCGGTCGATTTCGATGGCATCGCCTACGCCAAGCGAATGATTCGGAGCGTCCCGGATTTCCCGGAGCCCGGGATTCTGTTTCGCGACATCACTCCGCTGTTGGCTGACCCCAAAGGCTTTCACATCGTGCTCGACATGATTGCGCACCGCTTCGTCGGTGAGCACATCGATGCGGTGGTCGGCATCGAGTCGCGTGGCTTCATTTTCGGCGGCGCTCTCGCAGCGCGCTTGAACGCGAGCTTCGTACCTGTTCGCAAACCCGGCAAGCTGCCGTTCCGTACCGATAAGGTCTCCTATTCACTCGAGTACGGGGAGCAGGAGCTGGAGATGCATCGGGATGCCCTGGCCGAAGGCACGCAGGTGCTCGTGGTGGACGATCTGTTGGCGACCGGAGGCACCGCGGCTGCCGCAGGGGAGCTGGTGCACCGCCAGGGAGCCGAAGTGCACGCCTACGCGTTCGTGATCGAGCTGAAATCGCTCGGAGGCCGAAAGCGCCTGACCCCGGCTCCCGTGATCTCCGTCGTGCGTTACGACTAGGTGCGCCCCATGGCTCTCACAGTGGTTGAGTAGCCGAACCGAGTTGGGTTAGCCTCGTAGAATCGCGCTCGGTGCGCGCACGACTTCAACCCAAAAAGAGGGCTTCATCATGACTCGACTGCGTTGGCTCCCCTGGGCGTTCCTTGCTCCTGCGTTCGTATGGGCATGCAGCGACGGTTCCGTGACCACGGCAGAAGACGATGAGCTCACTTCGACGGGCACGGGCGGTAACGGTGGCGATGGTGGCTCTGCGGCGGGCGCCGCGGGGGCTCCGACTGGTGGTGGGGGCACGAGCGGCAGCGCTGGTACCGGCGGCGTCGCTCCAGCGGGCCTCGGAGTGGGTGAAGACTGCTCCGAGCAAGCATGCCGCTCTGGGTTGGTCTGCGACGACGACGTGTGCCAATTGTCCGGCGCTAGCGAAGCAGGGGATCGCTGCATTGCGTCGGGCGAATGCGAAAGCGGATTGGTCTGTGTCGGCCAGGTGTGCGTAACAGCCGGGGAGGGCGGCGTAGGCGATGCCTGCACCACGGACCAGAGCTGCGAGTCGGGGCTACGCTGCGCCCTGGTGGGCTTCGGAGCTCGCTGTGCTCTGGAGGGTTCGGGCGATCTGGGCGCCGAGTGCACCAACTCGACCGACTGCTTGGGAGGCTTGGCCTGCATGGCGGGTGAGTGCACTCCCACTCCGGCGGATGTGCCGTCTTTTGGGGTGCCCAACTTCGAGCGTGTGGCTTGCGAAGAGCCGAGCTCGGGGAACGTGCGCGCCTACTTCGAAGTACCCGGTGCCGAAGACGCGCTCGAGTGGGACTTCTTTCGTCTGCCGTTCCCCAATGACCTCTACCTAGTGAACGGATCGCCCGATCTCGGCGATTTCCCGACGCCCGGCAGCGCTCTTCTGGGTATCGACCCGGTGCGGATCTATCTCGACGAGATCGAGGCCCACCACAACGGTTGGGGAACCGAACCCAAGGTGATTTTCCGGTTCTCTGGCCCCATCGACCACACGTCGTTCACCTCGGACGAAGCCAAGCGAGAAGGGCGCGTTCGTTTCGTGGACGTGACCATGGGCATCGACGAAGACGAGCGGGATCCTGACGCGGGGTGGAGTGTCTATTACACGACCGGTCGCAGCAACACCGTGTGCCACAACTGGTTCGGCGTATCGCGGCCACTCGGTGCGCCGCTCCGCGCCGGTCACACGTACGCCGTCCTCTTGACTACCGGTGGTCGGGACATCAACGGCAAATCCATTCGGCGGTCGGACAACCTGACGGCGTTGCTCGGCGCTAGCGAGCCTGACGATCCCGTGCTGGCCGACGCCTACGCCGCCTATCTTCCGCTCAGGAACTACCTGCAGTCGGACGACGGCAATGCTTCGGGCAGGCTGAACCTCGACGCGTCCCAGGTGTTGAATGCTTCGGTGATCACCGTGCACGATCATCAACAGACCATGCGCGAGCTGGCGCAAGCGGTGCAGGACGAGCCGCTGCCGGTCGCCAGCGACTGGGTTTTGTGCGACGAGGGCGTCGAGTCGCCCTGTCCGGATGCGGAGGGCGATCGGGCTTGCGGCGCCGGCACGGCCGACTACGACGAATATCACGCGCTGGTGAGCTTGCCGGTTTTCCAAGAAGGTGATGCCCCGTATCTGTCCGAGGGTGGGGCTATCGACACGTCGTCTGCCAGAACCGAGGAGGTCTGCCTATCGCTGACGGTGCCAACCAGCACGCCGCCGGAAGACGGTTGGCCGCTGGTGATTTTCGCGCACGGGACGGGTGGCTCCTTCCGCAGCCATGTGCGAGACGAAGTGGCGGGCTCGCTGGCTAGAGCCGATGAGCCGTTTGCCGTGCTCGGAGTCGACCAGGTGCAGCACGGCCCAAGGCGCGGCGATTCGGATGAGTCACCCGAAAACCTGTTTTTCAACTTCTTGAATCCAGATGCGGCACAGGGCAATCCATTGCAAGGTGCAGCCGACCAGCTCTCGCTCTTGCGTTGGGCCCGAAATCTCAGCGTGAGCGCTGCTGAAACAGGCGGCGACGCCATCAGCATCGATCCCGACAAACTCGTGTTTTTCGGGCATTCTCAGGGAGCGACGCACGGTAGCCTGATGCTGCCGTTTGCGGGCGTGCCTGGGGCCGTTCTCTCCGGCAACGGCGGGGGCCTTCGCTACTCGCTGTTGGCGAAGACCCAGCCGGTCAACATCGCCCAGGCGTTGCCGTTCGTCCTCGGCGATCCCACGACCACGGGCAGCCTCAACATGGGAGAGTGGCATCCGGCGCTCGGAATGCTGCAGCAGTGGATCGACGCGGCCGATCCCTACAATTTCGCCGAGCTTGCCGGCATGCGACCCGAGCCTGGGCAGACTCCACACCACATTTTCCAAACCTACGGCATCGACGACAGCTATGCGCCGCCACTAACCCTGTTTGCCTATGCGCTGGCCGCTCGTGTCGAAAACGCGCCTCTTCCGGACGGCGTCGAGCCCGACGAAGCCAATCAAAACAGCCGTCTCGTGCCCGAAACCGACCCCATCAGAGGCAATCGCTCGGTCGCTGGCTCGAGCATTACTCTCGCCATGCGCCAGTACGAAGCCCCCTCCGGCTCGGACGGACATTTCGTGGTGTTCGACGTCCCACAAGCCAACGAGGACGCGGTGTCGTTCTTGGAGGCGCTCGTGGCGGGTGAGATTCCAAGCGTGGGTGATTGACCTAGGTCCGCGATTTCAGCGGCGCTCCTCTGGAAAGGCCATGGTTTCTCGAATGCTCTCGGCCTCGAGCGCCAGCATCACCAGGCGTTCGAAGCCGAGCGCATTGCCGCTGGCGCGCGGCATGCCTTCGTCCAGGGCAGCCAGAAAGCGCTGATCCAGCGGATAAACGGGGGCTCGTGCGCGGCGGCGCGCGCGCTGTTCTTCGCGAAAGCGTCGGCGCTGTTCGGCTGGATCGGTGAGCTCGCCAAAGCCGTTGCAGAGCTCGATACCCCCCAAATAGAGCTCGAAGCGCTCGGCTACGCTGGGGTCGGTGGGGCAGGGTCGAGCCAGCGCGGCTTGGCTCGACGGATAATGAGTCAAAAACACCGGTCGCGACTGCTGTGCCAGAGCTGGTTCCACGCGTTCCACCAAAAGCTCGAAGAAGCGAGCTTCGTCGGTTGCGGCGAGTACCACGGCGTCTTTTATGCCTGCATAGCGCCGGAATGCGGAACGCACGGTCAAGCGGCGGAAAGGGGGGGTTACCCGCACACGGCGGGAGCCCACTCTCAACGTCGTGGTACCCGCGATAGCGCGCACCACGCGCGCGACCAGCTGTTCGGTGTCGCGCATGACCGCGCTGTGATCGCTGAATGCTCGATACCATTCGAGCATCGTGAACTCCGGCTCGTGGAGCCTGCCAGCTTCGTCCGCGCGAAAGCACGGCGTCAGTTGGAAGATGCGCGGCATACCCCCGACAAGAAGCCGCTTCATGTGAAACTCGGGCGAAGTCGTGAGCCAGCCCGGCGGGGCCCTGAGGGCATTGACGTTGGCGTCGAGCCCAGGCGTTCGCACGCGCACGGGCGTTGTGACCTCGACGAAACGCTGCGAAGCAAAGTAGCGGCGCACGGTCTGTAGCGCGAGGTCTCGCTTCACGAGCCGCGCTCCCACCCCACGAAATGCCAGCCGTGCGAACTCCCCAGTGCCAGGACTTTCCGGTGCTCGAACCAAGCCAACGAGGCGCGCCGAAGCGAGCACGTCTCCATTCCAGACCCCCGAAACCTCTACTAGGTCGCCCGGGGCGCACTGAGCCGCTTCTTCGACCTCGGTCCAGATGGCGCCCAGAGCATCGGCCAAGAGCAACCGGTTGGCGTCGCGCCGCACCACACGCCCGCCCACGAGCACCTTGACGCGCCGCGGGGCACCACGAACCAGATCGCTCGGCGAGCGCGCGTTGGGCTCAGTTTTGGGCATTGCTTTGCCCACCCGCGACATTCGAGCTGCCCTATCCGCCCGAAAAGGCACGCTCGGCGAAGGCGACGAGCTCTGCACCGAGCCAAGGAGCGAGCAGCGCCAGGGCCAGCGACACGACCACGACACGTGGCAGGTGAGCTAGCGTGAAATCCTGCACCTGGGTCGCTGCCTGAAAGATGGCCACGACGAACCCGGCGATCGCCGCAATGCCCACGATGGGCAGGGAGAGGACCAGGGCCAACAGCAGCGCCTCTTGTGCCAAGCCGGCAAGCTGCTCGACGCTGATCATCGGCTAGCTGCCCTGGGGCACGCAACGCCCCGCGCTGGTGCAGGTGTGCTCGGGTGGGCAATCACGGTCCTGCCGACACTCCGCTTGGCACTTGGCGTCGGGGCCGCACACCAGGCCTTCGGCGCAATCGCTGTTGTAGTTGCAAGTCTTGCCGGCGGTCGTGGACGAAGCGCTGTTCGTCGGTCCTTCGCCGCCTTCGCCGCCTTCGCCGTCGCCGTTGTCGCCGCCGATCAGCCGCGTGCAACGACCGTCGCTCACCGGTCTGCCTTCGCGCGGGCAGCAGCGGTCGACGCCGTCTTGGCTGCGGAGCCCTCCCGCCTCGACGCACTCTAGGCCCGCCTCACAGTCGTTGTTGTCGTTCCTCTTGGAACAGCGCTCTCCCTCGCCCTGTCGCGAACAGGCGACCAAAAGCCCGAAGGCCACGAAGCCAAAGGCCAATATCGTTCGCGGTCGGAGCACGGTAAGCTTGGTCATCGATGCCCGGCTCTTAGCAGGGCCGAGGCCGGTCCTCAAGCGGACTTCTGTCGGTTGTGCTTGGCTTCTACCGCCTCGGCGAACAGGCCGATGTACTGGAAGGCGCTGGTGATCGAAAAGACTAGCGAAATGTAGACGAGCGCCTGGCCGACTCGGATCAAGTCCACGACCCCCAGATCGATGATGCCCAGGAAGGTCAGCTCGTAAGGGTACCCGATGATCAGGCACAAAATGCCGACCATTTGCAGGGCTGTCTTGCTTTTGCCCCCACCGCCCGCCGCAATGACGACCCCCTCGCTCGACGCAATGCCACGCAGCGCCGTGATGCTGATTTCACGCCCGAGCAAGAGCACGACCGCCCACTCCGGAATGCGGCCCATAGGCACCATCCACACCAACGACGCCATGACCAACAGCTTGTCTGCCAGAGGATCGAGAAACTTCCCGAGCATGCTGACAATGTTCATGCGCCGCGCCAAGTAGCCATCCAACAGATCGGTGATCGCCGCGGCGGAGTACACCAGCGCGGCCACTACGCAATCTTTGGGAGTGCCCCTGTCGAGCAGCCAGAGCACCACCGGAATGATGGCGACGCGTCCCATGGTGAGCAAGTTGGGAAGGTTCAGCGCGTCTTGCTTGAGCGAGGTGCGACGCCGGGCACGCGTTCTGCGATCGCGCCGATATCGTCTTGGTCGCGCAGGTTCTGACTGGCTGGGGGTGCTATCTGCCATCCTCGAAGAGCTCCAAGAATATGGCGCCGTCACCACTGAATGCTACGAAACCATAGGCCTGATTGGGGGCGTGCTTGGCTTCCACCGGCTGGCTCAAGAGCCGCCCGGTCCAGCCGAGCACCAACCGGGCTCGAACCACTACCGGCTGCTCTGCTCGCACCCCCAACGCTTTCAGTGCGCCACGCCGTTCGAAGACAGCGAGCCCACGCCCAGATAACTGCACCATCGAGACGGCCTCGTCGCCCAAGGCGCTGAAGCGACCGTGCTCGTGGCGTACGGTGGACTCGAAGCCCACCAGGGACCCCTCCTTCACGTAGACGAAGCCGCCTCTGAGGTGCAGCACCTCGAGACAGCGCTCCGTCGCCATCAACAAGTGCCCACTGCCGTCGAGCGCCACGAAGGGCGTGGTGTGGCCACCCATCGGTTCGGACGTGTCGTGGCCACGCTGGCGCCGCATGACGGGACTGCTCGTGAAGCCGGGGGCCTCGGCCACCAGCGCTCCGATGGCCTCTTGACGGACGACGAAGCCCTCGGTCACGCGCACGAGCAGGCTGCCGGCGCTCGGCTTCTCGACGCTGCCGTCGGTGGGGAACACGAGCAGCGCCGCGGCCTCGAGCTCGCTGCTCGGAGCCGGCATGCCGCCCGTGGTCGGCGGCGAGAGCGAGAGCGGCGGCAGCGACTTGCGAGGCCGCGATGGATCGCGGAACAGACCGGCTAGGGGCGCTCGACCAGCGGGGGGAATCGACGCCTCGCCGAGCTCGATGGCACGCCAGTGCCCCGCGCGTGGGCCGGCCTCCGTCGCCATCGCTCCCAAGAAAGCACTCGTCGCGCCGCCCGCCGTTTCGAGCTCCGCCACGGCGTCTGCCGCGGCCTTTCGCACTTCGATATGCTCGGCGCGATCCGAATCTCGGCTGCCGAGCTGCTCGTCGCTGAGCAGCCGATCCATGCGCCGCACCAGGTGCTCCTGGCCGGCCTTCTCGAATGCTGCGCGCGCCTTGTGCAGGTCACCCATGCGCTCGAAGACGAGTCCCAGATAGCCCCAAGCGCGGGTGCGCTCGGGGGCTCGACTGATGACCGTCTCGAGCTCTTGACGTGCGCGCTCGAGCTGCCCGGTTTTGATGTAACAAAGGGCGAGATTCACCCGAGGTGTGAGCTCGCCTGGACACGCCTTGACGATTTCTTCGTAGATTTTGATGGCGCGCGGGTAGAGCCCCAGCCTGAAGTAGACGATGCCGAGCAAGCCCTGTCCCTCGACATCTTGCGGTTGCATGGCGAGGGCTCGCTCGAGCTCTTCTTTGGCTTCGCTGATGCAATTGTCCTGCAACAGCTCGCTACCCCGATACAGGTGGAACAAGAACTCCTCGCCGCCGGCATCCGACTCGGGACTGCCCTCGACCTGAGACAGCGCCTCCTCGTCGAGCTCCGCCGGTTCCGGGCGAGGCTCCCCGGCGGGTGCTGCTAGGCTCGGATCCCGCTTCTGCTCCATGCCTTCTGCTCCATGCTCACCTCGACACTACACGGGGAGCTCGGCAGAGGGGACCCCCGCAGCCGAAATGGCTTGTGCAAGGCTGAATCGTTTTTCGTGCACGGCCCGGCCCACGATCGCAGCAACGATCCGGGGATGTGCCTGGGAAAGCTCCGTCAGGTGCGCCAGCGTGCCGACCCCGCCGCTGGCGATCACGGGCACGCCGCCTTCTTCGGCCAGGCGCGCGGTCTCCGCCACATTGGGCCCTACTTCCGTGCCGTCCCGCTCGATGTCGGTATACAAGACAGCCGCCAGCGGCAGCTCCGCGAAGCGGCGCACCAAATCGGTGGCACGCGTTTCGGATTGCTCGAGCCACCCCTCGGTGGCCACCAGGCCCTGGCGAGCATCGACCGCCAACACGATGCGATGGGCATAGCGGGTGGCTGCCTGTTCCACGATCTCGGGATGTTTGAGGGCTGCGGTTCCCAAGACCACGCGCTCTACCCCGAGGGAAAAGTAGTCGTCGACGGCAGCCAGCGTACGGACGCCGCCGCCCACTTGCACACCCGAGCCAAAGCTGTTCACTAGCCCGCGGATGAGCTCGCGCTGCACCGGTTGTCCGGCGCGCGCTCCCTCCAGATCGACGACGTGCAGGCGCTCGACCTGGCCCGACCAAGTGGCGGCGAGCGCGCAGGCATCGTCGTCGTAAACCGTGACTTGGTCGTAGCGACCTTTGGTGAGGCGAACTGCCTTGCCCTCCAGTAGATCGATGGCAGGTATGACTTGCATGGCGGTCAGGCTCTCAGAAACCGAGTGAGCAAAGCAAGCCCCGCTGCTTGGCTCTTTTCCGGGTGAAACTGGGTGGCGAACACGTTGTCTTTACCGATCGCGGCGGTGATCTGGCTGGCTCCGTAACCCGCTCGAGCCACAATCAGCGATTCGTCCTCCGGCAGCGCGTGATAGGAGTGATCGAAGTAAAACCAGCGCCCGAGCGCGTCCGAAACCCACGCTGATTGCGCTGCCCCTGCGCCGGCCTCGAGCTGATTCCAACCCATGTGCGGAATCTTCAGTCCTGGTTGCCGGGGGATGGCAGCCACGCGGCCCGGAAACAGGCCCAGTCCCGCGACGCCAGGAGCTTCTTCGCTGGACTCGAACAACACCTGAAGGCCCAGGCAAATCCCGAAAAAGGGCGTGCCCAGGCGCACACGTTCCAAAATGACTTCGCCTAGGCCTTCGGCAAACGCCGCGGCGCAATCCTTGAACCCCCCCTGGCCGGGCATGACCAGCTTGTCGGCTTGGCGAATCATGCGTTCGTCTCGCGAGCGCGAGACGCTCAGGCGGTCGATTTCGGCGCCCGCCTTTTCGATGGCTTTGAGCACCGAGTGATAGTTGGCAAAGCCGGTGTCGACGACCATCACGTTCATGGTCAGACCAGCACGCCCTTGGTCGACGGGATGCCGCTGACCCGTGGATCGAGCTCCACCGCTTCTCTCAGGGCACGCGAAAAGGCCTTGAAGCTGATCTCCACGATGTGATGCAGATTCTGACCGGCGTGGAGCACGACATGCAGGTTGGCTTGGGCGGTACGCGCAAAGGCTTCGAAGAACACTTCGGCCAGCTCGACGTCCCAAGCGCCGAGCTTGGCCTTGGGCAGCGGCACCCGCCACACGAAGAAGGGTCGCCCAGACAGGTCGATGGCTGCCGTGACCAACGCTTCATCCATGGGCAAGGTGGCCGAGCCATAGCGGCGAATGCCCTGACGCTGACCGAGCGCTTCCAACACGGCGCTCCCCAGCACGATGCCGATGTCTTCGGTGGTGTGGTGGCCGTCGATTTCGACGTCTCCTTTGGCCTGGATGCTCAGATCGATGAGCCCGTGCCGCGCAATCTGTTCCAGCATGTGCGAGAGAAAAGGCAGCGGTGTCTGAATGTCGTGCTGCCCGCTGCCGTCGAGATCGAGCTCCACGGTGATTGCGGTTTCTTTGGTCGTGCGCGAAACGCGCGCCGTTCTGCCGCTCACTTGAACTCCTCCACCTTCCAAACGCCCTGTTCGCGGAGCAACTCGACCGTGCCGCCGGCTCCGTAGGCCATGGTAGCGCGATCACCGAGCACCTCGAGCCGCGCCGTGGGCATGGCTGCCTTCAGGGCCTGCACCAGCCGCTCCATCTCCTGCTGCTGCTCGCCCTCCCACGCCGCCTTCAGCTTCTTTTCGTCGAGACCTTCGCGCTTGGCGTTGGGCACGAAGCGCATCAATACATCATAGCGCTTGTTTTCGAAGGCTCTGATGAACGCGAAAATGGCCCCCTTGGGCGTCGCCTGGCTGTACAGGTCGATGGCCGAACCGTCGACCCGCCACTCATCGTTTTCGTAGACCAGGAGCAGCGTCTCGCCGTTCGGCGTGGTCACCGTCGCCGTGACGAGCGGCGGCCCGGAGGGGCGCTCGAGCGCTTGAGCGATCTCCTGGATTTCTCCAGGGTTCTCCTGCACCATGCGCTGAAATGCTTCGAAACTAATGCTGTTTTTGGCCTGATCGCTCAGCAGGTCGTAGGCCTCTTGCGTGCGTCCCGCCTTGAGGGCCTGGGCGTAGGCATCGAGCACCTGCTTCGGTGATTCGACCGGTTTCTGGGCCGAACACGCGAGCCAGAACGAAAGGAGGCAGGGCAGCAGGATCGCCGAGCGGCGCATGAGGAGGCGATTACCACAAGCACGGCAGAAGAGCGACTGCACCGGCGGCAGAAATCTTGGTGTGGGCTCATGCCAGGCGTCGCGCGATCGGGTAGAACTTATCGAGATGCCAGCTCCGCCGACATCCCAAGAATCGGAGACGATCGGGATCCTTCCGCTCAGAAACTCCGTCCTGTTCCCCATGTCGGTGGTGCCCATCAATGTCGGGCGTCCACGCAGCGTACGACTGGTCGAAGAGCTCGCTGGTCGCGACAGCGCGCTGGTCGGCGTGATCACTCAGCGGGACGCCGAGACGGTCGAACCGAGCTTCAGTGACCTGTACAGCGTCGGCACACTGGCGCGTGTGGTCAAAGTCATTCGCCTGAACAACCAGAGCTACAGCGTCGTGCTCAACGGGCTCGGCCGCTTTCGGTTGCTCGAACCCCTCGGCCTCGAGCCGCACATGCGCGCCAAGGTCGTACGCGTCACCGAACCCGAGTCGGTACCCGAGTCGCTGCGGCGGTTGGCACAACGACTGCGCGAATCGACGCGGCAGGTCATCGGCTTGATGCCGGAGTTGCCCAAAGAAACGGTGAGCATCTTGGACAACGTCCGCGAGCCCGGTGCGCTTGCCGACCTGATCGCGAGCAATTTCCCAGAGGAGCACGCCAGCATTCACGTGAGGCAGCAGATTCTCGAAGCTTTCGAGCTCAAGCGCCGCCTCGACCTGGTGCTTTCGATGGTCGAGCGCCAGCTGGAGGTGCTCAAGGTAAAAACCGAGATTTCCACGTTGGTGGCGGACGAAATCGGGCAGTCACAGCGTGAGTACGTGCTGCGTCAACAACTCAAGGCGATTCGCGAGGAGCTCGGCGAAGCGGGGGAGGACGACGAGCTCGAGGAGCTGCACGAAAGAGTCGCTCGCGTGGACATGCCCGAAGAGGCGCTCAGGGCAGCGCGCAAGCAGCTGGGCCGCTTGAGCAACATGCAGCCACAATCGAGCGAATATCAGGTAGCGCGCACCTATGTCGAATGGCTCGCCGACCTGCCGTGGTCGAGGCGCACGCCCGAGCGCATCAACGTCGTCGACGTTCGCCGTTGCCTCGACGAAGACCACTACGGCCTCGAGACGGTGAAAAAGCGCATCGTCGAGTACTCGGCCATCCGTCAGCTGCGCAAAGACAAAAAGGGGCCCATCTTGCTCTTCCTTGGGCCACCCGGCGTCGGGAAAACCTCGCTCGGGCGCTCGATCGCCAGAGCCATGGGGCGTCGCTACGGTCGAATCGCGCTGGGCGGCGTACGCGACGAAGCCGAGATCCGCGGGCATCGCAGAACCTACGTCGGAGCATTGCCGGGCCGCATCATCCAGGCCATGAAGAAGGTGGGCACCAAAAACCCGGTGCTGGTGCTCGACGAGGTGGATAAGATGGGGGTCGACATGCGCGGCGATCCCGCAGCCGCGTTGCTCGAGGTCCTCGACCCTGCGCAAAACGACTCGTTCGTCGATCACTATCTGGGCGTGCCGTTCGATCTGAGCGAAGTCACGTTCTTGGCCACCGCCAACTACCGTTCGTCGATCCCCGAAGCGCTGCGCGATCGCTTGGAGCTGATCGAAGTGCCCGGTTACACCCGCGCCGACAAGCGCCATATTGCGAGCGAGTTCTTGGTGCCCAAACAGCTCAAGGAGCATGGGCTCCGCTCCGACCAGCTGGAGTTTTCGGCTGAGGGCCTCGAGTGCGTCATCGATCATTACACGCGCGAAGC
Organism: uncultured Myxococcales bacterium; assembly: GCA_965651135.1. Classification (GTDB taxonomy): domain Bacteria; phylum Myxococcota_A; class Polyangia; order Polyangiales; family Polyangiaceae; genus JAICQQ01. The sequence continues at coordinate 6,625 of CBFGRJ010000018.1, read as the reverse complement.
CGGCGTGCGCGGGCTAGAGCGAGAAATCGCAGCGATTTGTCGGGACATGACGGTCCGGCTGGTCGAGGGAAAGACCGTCGAGCACGTCGGTGTTACCAAAGAGCTGGTGGAAGAACTGCTCGGGCCGCATCGCTATAGCCCCGAGGTCGTCGAGCGGCGACTGGCTCCCGGCATTGCGCTCGGTTTGGGCGTCAATCAGGCGGGCGGTGACTTGCTGATCATCGAAGCCACGAAGATGCCGGGCAAGGGTGAGATTCGCCTGACAGGCAGCATGCGGCAGGTCATGCAAGAGTCGGCGCATACGGCGCTGTCGTTCGCGCGCTCGCGCGCCGATCGCCTGCGCCTCGATCCCGAATTTCTCAAGAGTGTCGATCTGCATCTGCACATTCCACGAGCGCGCTCGGCCGAAGATGCCGCCAGTGCCGGCGTGGCCATGTTCGTGGCAGTCACGTCGCTGTTGCTCAAAGCTCCGGTGCGGCCCGACGTAGCCGTGGTCGGTGAAATCACGTTGCGAGGCAAGATCTTGCCGGTCTCTGGCATCAAGTCGATGGTGCTCGCGGCACATCGCGCCAGAATTCGCGAGGTGCTCCTGCCTGCGCGCAACGAGCGCGATCTAGAAGAAGTGCCAGACGAGGTCAGGCACGATCTCAGGATCCACTTAGTCTCCCGCGTCGACGAAGTGCTGCCCCTGGTGCTGAGCCCACCGGACAGCAGCCCTGAACAAGAACGCACGAGCACAGGTGCCGGTAGCGAGGTCAGACCCTAGCGAAGCAGCGCCCCCGGCGCGTTCAACGCCACTCCCAGAGCAGACCTACCGCCTATCGTTGCGGGCATCGCGGCCGCTCAGGATAGCGGCGTGTCTGGCGCTGCTCTCGCTCGGCGGCGTGGGATTTTTGCCGCTGTTCGGCGGCCCGGGCTACGAAGCCTCGCTGGCGGCCGGCTTGCTGTTACCCACCCTGAGCGCGCTCACCACCGCTCTGGAGATCACTCGGCCCCACTCGAGCGAGTGCGCGCTTCCGGGACGGGCCGCCCTCGGTTTCGGCATCGCGTCCGGCGCGCTGTTGGCGAGCATCGCCATCGCCGTCTCGTTGCTGCACGGTGTGCGCTCGGGGTTCTGTGAGCTTTCCGATGGGTTGGCGCTCATGCTGCTCGGGCCAGCCTTCGGCAGCGTCATGGGCGGCGCATGGGGGGTGCTGGCAGGAGCCTGGGCACGAGGTATCGCTCCTGCGCGACCCGGTGTGTGGGCCGTGCTGGCAGCTCTCGCGGGGCCGCTCGGCGGAATCGCGATTTCGCTATGGCGCTTTTACACCTCGCCGGTGGTGTTCGCGTTCGATCCGTTCTTCGGTTACTTTGCGGGGCCTCTTTACGACACCGTCATCGATCCGCTGGGGCGTCTAGCGAGCTATCGCCTCGGTTCGCTCATGACCCTGCTCGCGGCCTGGGCCTTTGCGGGATACCTGACGCAAGAGCCACGCAGCCTCGCATTTCGCTTCGGGGGCCGTTGGGGCCAGGCTCTGGCCGGAGGTGGCGCAGCCGCGTTGAGCCTCGCGCTCACCGCGTTCGGGCCCCGGCTCGGGCACAACACGTCGACCGCGAGCATCCTCGAGGTCCTGTCTCGACGCTCGAGCTACGGTCGCTGCGACGTCAGCTATGACCCCAGCGTCAATCGCACACAAGTCGAGCTTTTGGCTCGTGACTGCCAGGCTCATCTCGAGAGCCTCGAGCGCTATTTCGAAACACGGGGCCCCGCACGCGTTCACGTGCTCTTGTTCGCCAATGCCCAGCAAAAGGGCCAGCTGATGGGCGCGTCGTACACGTTGATCGCCAAACCCTGGCGCCACGAGATCTATCTGCATCCCGATCAGTACCCGCATCCGGTGCTCAGGCACGAGCTGGCCCATGTGGTGGCGGGGCAGTTTGGTCAAGGCCCCTTTCGCATCGCCGGCGAACTGTCCGGTCTCTGGCCCGATCCAGGGCGCATCGAAGGCTTTGCCGAAGCCGCCGCGCCGCGCGAGCAGTCGGATTTCACGGTCACCGAGTGGACGGCCGCAATGCTCGACGCGGGCTTGCTGCCACCGCTGAAGAGCGTGTTCCGGCTCAGCTTTCTGGGGCACAACTCGGCCACTGCGTACAGCGTGGCCGGCGCCTTCGTGACATGGCTCAAAGATCGCTACGGAGCGGGGGCTCTCAAGGCTTGGTATGCGGGGGCTGAGCTCGAGCTCGTCACCCAGGGCAAGAGCTGGAACGCCCTGGAAGCCGAGTTTCGCGCTTGGCTAGCCAGCGTCCCGTTGAGCCACCGTTTGCGGGTTGCGGCCACCGCGCGGTTCAGTGTGCCATCGATCTTCGGCCGCCGCTGTCCGCATGCCGTCGACCAGCGCTTCGTTCAAGCGCAAGCTCTCTTGGGCGCCTCGGATCTGCAGGGGGCCGAAGAGGCCTACCGCGACGTGCTGAAGCTCGACCCCGACCACATTGGCGCGCGTCTGGGCCTTGGCCACTGCGCGCTGCGCCGAGCCGAGCCGTCCGCTGCCTTGGCCGCCTACACGCGCGTGGCCGAAGACCAGCGTCTGACCGTGGGTGATCGATTGGCCGCACGTGAAGCCATCGCCAATACCGAGTTCTTGGCGGGCCGCCGCCCGGAAGCGGCGCGCATCTATCGAGAGCTTTTGGACCAAGTGGGCTCCGAAGCCCATCTCAGGAACATCGAAGTCAAGCTGCTGGCGACCGAGGCACAAGGGCTCGAGCTCGACGCGCTCCGCGCGCTCTTGCTCGGCACATTTCGCGAGCCACCCACCTGGGACACCGCCGCTCCATTGTTGGGCGCATGGCAAGAGCGACGCCCCGACTATGGTCTGCCACCCTACCTGATCGGCAAAAACTTGTTCGGTCGCGCCCACTTCAGAGAAAGCGCCCGCTACCTCGACTTGGCTCTGCAGCGCAAGCTCGAGCTCCCCAGCGTCGAACGCGAAGCGCTGTGGCTCAGGGTCATCATCGGCTGCGCCGAACGGCAACCAGAGACCGTGCGCCAGGCGCTGCGACGCTTTCTGGCGCTCGACGGTACCCCGGTCAATCGGCGGCAGGCAGCGCTAGCGGTGGCCGAACGCTGCGGCGTAGTGCCCTAATTCTAAGGCCAAGACGCTACCCCTCTCGCAAGCCACCTGACCCGAATCCCAATCAGAGGCGGCCAAGCGCGCTCGAAACTGCAGACAAATCCATCGCGTGGCCCGTTGCTGCTTCGGGCGAGAGTCGCCCGTTCAGCGACGTTGCCAATGCTCGTTGCTCCGGTGGCGGTCCATCAACACGTATCAACTCGACTTTTGACAACGCCGCCCTGCCGTTAAGGTTAAGCAAGTCGAACCACACGAACACGACAGTGATCGCTATTGACAACCGCTCGCGAGGGGCGCACCCTCATCGTTGGTGCGGAGAGCTCGGGAAGGAGGGTGATGATGAACGTGCGTTCGAATAGGTACGTGAGCCTGTGGGTCGGCCTGGTGGGAGGACTCGCGCTGCAAGGCGTGGCGGGTGTCGCGAGCGCGCAAGGTCGCTCAGGAAAGGCGTCGTTCACACAAGTAGTCGACGGCGGGGAAGACAAAGTAGACGTCGAGTTGTGGGCGAACTTTACGTATCCACCGACGGAGGCCGAGTTCGCGGCCGTCAAGGAGGCATTCCACGATGCTGCATTGATCCACTGCGACGCGACCGATACCCAGCTGCGCATCCGAAAGGTACACTTTACGCTCGGGAACCAGGGAAACGACGGCGCCGACGTTGTATTGCTTCCAAGGAGTTTGGAGACGTCAGGATCGCAGTCCGGGCGAGCCCAAGGCCGGCTGTGGCTCTACGGGTACAGCGCCGGCACTCTTGCCCATGAGTTTGGCCACTACTTGTACGGGCTGCCAGATGCCTATGAAAGGCAGCGCTTTAGCGGCGGGTGCGGGACTGGCCCCTCTATAGACGATGACATTCGAGACGAGTTTTCAAACACGATCATGTGGGGCAAGGGCCGGCAGTGTCACGCCAGCGGCACCGGCGAGGAGTTCCGCGACTTCAATCCACTCGATTGGGAAGGCTTCCGGTGCGAGAGCGATGCAGACTGTGCCTGCACGGCGGCGGAGTGCCCCGCAGGCGTCACGTTCACCTGCCCGCAGGTTCCCGCACGGTCGAGCGAGCTGACGACCCAGGCGACGCACGACCCACTCTCAGGGACCGGCAACGACTGTCCCGGCCCTAGGCCCGCGCGCTTCCTCGTGGTCAACGCTCGGGCGAGGGCGTCCAGCGGGACCTTTTCGTTCGATCCCAGTAGCTTTGACACAGCTGTTTCTACGTCGAACGCACGCCACACCATCGCCGTCATCGACGAGCTCGGCCGGCTCGAGGGCAGCTGGACGCGCTACAGTGGGCAATCGAACCACCGGGTCACTCTGTATTTGGTTCACGTAGGCACAGACCAGTGGGCGCTTCATCTACTCGGACGGGGTGAAGAATTCGAAGGCGGCACTCCGGGCGCGCACACCCGCTTGCCAGCTTCGACCTCGAGTTCAATGGGCCTGACTTGGAATTCGTCGATGGCCAGCCAGCGACCGATCCGATCTTGATCGAGATTGGCGGTTCGGCTACGGGGCTCTTCGTCGAAGGCGACGACAGCTCACGGGCGGACCCCGTCGTGCTGGACGTACGGCTTCAGGGCATCAGCCAAGAGCCGTGGTTTCAGCCGAACGGAAGCGTGGGAGGCACGAAGTTTTATGACAGCACGGACGCCTACTGGAACGAAGACGGAAGCGGAGGCTTCCTGTCCCAAACGGGCATCTGCGACCGCGGCGATGAGGAGAACACTACTGACTGGTGCGAGCGGGGGTGGAACGATGACACGGGCCGCTTCGAGGGCGCGGTGCAAACCATCGAGAGTCCTGGGATCTCGGAGTGGCAATCGATGGTCGCCCAAATGGCAGACGATGGAGTGATGCTGACGGTGGTAACGGGGCTACCCGAAGAAAACCCCGACATCACGGGCGATGACTGCGGCGGTGCGGTGGAGTTCCTCCCCGAGGCCTACGCCGACCTGGGCGCACCCGCCGAGATCATGCTGGTGAGCGACCGGTCCCGCAGCATGGACCAGCCGACGTCGGCTCCGCGCAACCACGGCGAGACTCGCATGGAGTACGTCAAGACGGCCGCGGAGCTTTTCATCAACCTGATCGCGGGCCAGCCCATCGAGCTCGGGCTCATCCAGTTCAATCACGAGGTAGACGACCTGCAGGACTTGACGCTCGTCGAACCGACGATGGGGTCCGGAGTCACCGTCAGCGATTACGTGGATCTCGTGAACAGCATCGAGCCATTCAACCGGACCTCGCTCGGCGCGGCGCTCCGGCGGGCAGGCGAGAAGCTGCCCGAGGGCTCGAGCAACGTGCAGGCGGTGTACTTCCTGACCGATGCCGAGAACAATTCGCCCGACGAGACGGACGATCCAGTCGCTGAGGCTCAGGCGCTCAAGGAGCGCGGCATCAGGATCTTCTCGCTGCCCGTGAGCAACGCGGCGGACAAGGAGCTCTTGGGAGAGGTCGCCTACTCGGAGGGGCTGCTCGACTCACCCGATGGAGACGAGCTGCCAGCGACCTTCACCGAGCTCTTTGCGCGCGCGCGTGGAGAGGCGCTGAGCGTGGAGAGAACGAACTCGGCCGTCGTGGGCTACGAGCCCTGCTCGGGAGGTGAGTTCCCCTGCGACAAGGCAGGGGAGACGTGCATCAACGGTGTCTGCGTACCGGTAGGGGGTCCCGAGCTCCCGGCAAGTGAGGCGTTTGCCATTCCAATCGAGGCAGGCGCCGAGCGGCTCAACCTCGTGCTGTCCAGTAGGAACGCTGTCACCGAACCATGGGCGCCATACTTCGAGCTTCGTGGTCCCGAGCCCGAACGGGTCCTCGTGGCCACCCCCTCGTCACCCTTCGTCATAGCGCGGAGGCTTTTCTATCTGATACAGATCCCCACGCCAGCGGCCGGCAACTGGCAGCTGGAAATCTTCGGGACGAGCGAGGTGCCCCAGGAGAGCTTCCTGACGGCGCACGTTCAGAACCCAGCGCCCGGCTGCCGAGTTTACCTCGAGCGAGCGAGCGTGAGTGACGACGCAGCCGTCGTGATCGTCGCCGAAGCGACGTTCAACCATCATCCGCTCGAAGGCGCAGAGTTCAGCGGGGTGGTCCGCCGACCCGATGAATCAGAGGTCCCGCTCGCGTTCGACATGATCTCTGATTACCCGCTGAAGGTGCAGGCTTCCTTCAGCGACTTCGTGGGCCGCGGCGACTACCACGTGGCGCTTCGTTGCGAGGTGGACACTATGAATGACGTCACGCTTCGCTACTGGGGAGGATGACGAGCATCGACATGCGCATGAGGCCGCGACTGCTGGTGGGGGCGCTGCTGGTTTTTCTGCTCGCGGCAGGGTCATGGGTGGCCTGCGGGTCGGGCGAGTCCGTGGGCTCCCTGAGCGGCGGCACCGCTGGCGACGCCACGGACGTTGGCGGGACCGGAGGGACGACCGGGACGGCCGCGAGCACAGACGCGCAGGTCGGCGCAAGCAGCGGCGCACAGGGTGGAAGCGGAGCGTCGGGCGAGACGGGTAGCGGTGGCG
>CBFGRJ010000017.1:0-36862 GCA_965651135.1 uncultured Myxococcales bacterium | reverse complement strand
GTCGGCAGTGTCGGCAGAGTCGAAGGCGCGGCAGATTCCAGCGGCCTCGACCGGAACAGCGGTAGGTCCGACGACTGATCCGAGCACGGCTGGAGCGGGTGGCTGCCTGCTTCGAGTTGCGTGGCTCATCGGAGCACCCGTTGCCCTGTTGACCCTGGCAGCCCTCATCGTCAGAGACAGCGCAGGCCCGCTCGATATTTACAGCGCGCTGTACGGGGGTACGGTGCTGGCAGCGCTCGGTCTGCGCTACGTCGACATAGTTCGCTTCAACGGCCTGACGACCTCGGGAGAGCCCGCGACCCTCGCGGATTATCGCCGATATGTCCTACGCTTCTGCGCCTTCGCGCTGGCGCTGTGGCTAGCCGTCACCATGCTTTTCTGAAAAGCAACGCACGGGCGTACCCATGTAGAAACGGCGCTTGTCGGCTGAAGCCTCCCTGAGTACAAGGGCCAGATGTCGGCACCGGAGTCAGGGGCGTCAGGGCAGCGGCCGACACGCCTCATCGCGACGTCCTTCATGTCGCTGTTCGCGATCGTCGGGCTGACACTCTACGGGTTGCCGCTCTACTACCCCAAGTTCATGACCGAGCTGGGCTGGACGCGCGGTGAGGTCACGCTCGGCAACATGCTGGGCAAGCTGGCGATTGGACCGCTGTTCGGGTTTTTGGCTGGGTGGCTCATCGAGCGTCGTGGACCGAAAGGTGCCATGATCGCCGGGCTGTTGGTGGCCGCTAGCGCGGTCGCCATGCTGGGTAATACCAGCACGTATTGGGTGTTTCTCGCTTGCTACTGCTTGAACGCCCTTGGATACGTGCTCGCCGGGCCGCTTCCCAACCAGGTGCTGCTCGCGAATAACTTCAGCGAGCAGCGTGGGCGGGCCATGGGCATAGCTTACGTTGGTATCGGCATCGGAGCCTTCTTCGTGCCGCAATTGACCAAGTATCTCCAGGCTGCCTTCGGTTGGCGTACGGCGCTGCAGCTTCTCGCTGTCATCATCATCCTGGTTGGCATGCCGCTCGTGCTGATGTTGAACAAAACAGACGCACGGCCACCTGCGCCCAAGGGCGTACAAGCCTCCCTCAAAGAAGTCTTGCGCAGTCCAAGCTTCTATTTGATCGCCCTTGGTAGCTTCGCTTCGGTGGGCGCGGTGGGCGCGGTCATGCAACACATGATGGTCTACATGACCCTCGATCAAGGGCGGCACGAGGCGCAGGCCCTGAACGTGATGAGCTGGATTGCCGGCGCCAGCCTGCTCGGGCGCTACGGGGCCGGCTGGCTCGCGGATCGCTTGGGGCCCAAGCGAGTCATGCTGCTCGTCTACCTGCTCGTGGCGGCGGGCGCAGGTCTGCTGGTGTGGGGTCCCACCGGCTCGTCGATCTACGTCTTCGCCGTCATCTTCGGTTTCGGCTTGGGCGGGGAGTACATGATCATTCCTCTGATGGCCGGGCGAGTCTTCGGCGTCGCAGTGCTGGGCCGGGTCATGGGCATCATCGTGACACTCGACGGGGTTGCCGAAGCGTCGATACCTTATCTCGTGGCCCGCATGTACAAGTGGACCTCGAGCTACGAGGTGGGCTTTCAGTTCGTGCTCGGCTTGGCAGTCTTGGGCTTTATAGCCATCGCCCTGGTGCCGGTACGCAAACGATTCGCCGCGGTTCACCCGCTCGTTGCCCCGGTGCAGGGCCCAGCCATCGCAAACCCGAGCGCCACGAAACCAGACAGCTGACTCTGGACGGCCGTGGCGCTCGACGCGGCCATGGCTTCCGGGCGTTCGAGCGGCTTTGGCTCGCCTCCGACTGGGCCCGAATTTTGCGGCCTTGAAGGCAGTTCTGCGACCCGCCGAGAGCTGCGGGCATTTCGTGCGATCGATCCTGCGGCGCGAGGCATGTAAGGGGCGCGGCGATTCTGAGTCGCAGCGAGCGAGCAGTCTTGAAGAAAGCAGCGTCAACGGAGCTCGAGCGCTCCGAGGAGGAGAGCCAGCTCGAGCATGCCGACTCCACACCTAGCCCTGCGGGCACGGCTTCGGGGTTTCACCCGCGGCGGCGTAAGGGCTTTCGCTGGGTCATTTGCGCACTGATCTTCGCCGCGACCACGATCAACTACTTGGACCGGCAGGTCATCAGCATCTTGGCGCCGACCCTGAGCAAAGAGTTTGGCTGGTCCGAAGTGGACTACGCGACCATCGTCAAATGGTTCAGTTTCGCTTACGCCTGCGGTTACCTGCTGATGGGGCGCGTCAGTGATCTGATTGGGGCTCTCAAGGGCTATGCTTTGTCGATCGGCGGCTGGAGCCTGGCGACCATGTCCCACGCCTTCGCGCAAACCGTCGGCGGATTTTCCTTCGCGCGCGCGGCGCTGGGGATCACCGAAGGCGGCAACTTCCCCGTGGCTATCAAGGCCGTGGCAGAGTGGTTTCCCAAAAACGAGCGTGCTTTTGCCACGGGTATCTTCAACGCTGGCACCAACGTCGGCGCCCTGCTCGCCCCTATTCTGGTTCCGCTCATCACGGTGGCTTGGGGCTGGGAGTGGGCGTTCATTCTGACGGGCGCAGTGGGGTTCATGTGGCTGGTAGCCTGGCTCAGCGTTTACCGGGCGCCGGAACGTCATCCTAGAGTCTCGGCCGAAGAGCTGGCGTACATCCGCAGCGATCCGGCGGAACCGGAACAGCGTATCGCGTGGCTGAAGCTGCTCGGTTTTCGCCAGACCTGGGCATTCGTAGTCGCCAAGTTTCTTACCGACCCAATCTGGTGGTTCTACTTGTATTGGATGCCCAAGTTCCTCGACACGAGCTTCGGCGTCACGCTGTCCAGCTTGGCTCTACCGCTGATCGTGGTTTACGGCGTCGCCGACATCGGCTCCGTGGGTGGAGGCTGGCTTTCGGGGGCCTTCATGAATCGAGGTTGGTCAGCGAACAAGGGGCGCAAGGTAGCCATGCTGATTGCTGCGCTGTGCATCGTACCGACGGTGTTCGCGCCGCACGCGAGCTCGATGTGGCTGGCCGTGGCGTTCGTCAGTGTCGCTGCGGCTTCGCATCAGTGGTGGTCGGCGAATCTGTTCACCACCGCCAGCGATATGTTTCCGCGCCGGGCCACGGCCTCCATCGTAGGGCTCGGGGGCTTCGCCGGCTCCATGGGTGGCTTCTTGTTCCAGTGGTTGACGGGCTACATTCTGCAACAGACCGGCAGCAACTATGGGTTGATCTTCGTCTTCTGCGGGGTTGCCTACCTATTGGCGCTGGGTTTGTTCCATCTCATCGTGCCCAAGCTACAACCCGCAAACTTGGACTGCACGCCATAGCGCTTGGCTCTTTGCGGTCTCTGGTTTGGATTTGCTGTTCTTGTCGAAGCTCTTCGTGCTGCTCAACGAGCGAGTCGCCGGAGTCAAGCGTATGCCGTACCGCTCCGTGCAATCGTTGAACTCAACGACCTGAGGGGCGAGGGCTGAGAGCTGAAGGCCGCGACTCCGCCGCCTTAGGAGTGACCCTCCGAAGCCGTCGTTGACTCGCCTTCGTTTCGGGGTTCTCCGCGCGCAACATAGACGGCGGCGACCAGATCTCCCGCGACATTCACCGTGGTGCGCGACATATCGAGCAGGCGGTCGACGCCCAACACGAGACCGATGCCTTCGGCCGGTATGCCGAGCATGGTCAGGATCATCGCGATAACGGGTAACGATCCTGCCGGAACGCCCGCCGTTCCAATCCCCGCCAAAATGCAGAGCACCATGACCACTGCCTGCTGTGCGAGGGATAGCTCCACCCCGTACGCCTGAGCCAAAAACAGCACCGTCACGCCTTCGAACAGCGCTGTCCCGTTCTGGTTCATGGTGGCTCCAGCGGTCAGCACGAAGCGGCTGACGTGTCTGGGCAAGCCCAGATTCTCATCCGCCACGCGAAGAGCCGTGGGTAGCGTCGCATTCGACGAAGCCGTCGAGAACGCGGTGGTCAAAACCAAGCGAATGTCCTTGAAAAACTGGCGTGGCGAAAGGCCCCCGAAAAAACGCAATGAAAGCGAGTAAACCCCGAACATGTGTAGACCGAGGCCCAAGAGGACCACGCCCACGTAGGTGCCCAGCTGAATGATCACCGAGATACCGACGCGGGCGGTCATCGTGAACAAAAGAGCGGCCACGCCGAGGGGAGCCAGCTTGAGCACCAGCTCGATGAGGAACATCGATACTTCGAAAATTCCCGCTATCGCTCGCTTCAGCGTCGCACCGGCCTCACTACGAGAGAACGCCAATCCGATCCCGAAAAACAGGCTGAAGAAGACGAATCCAAGCATGTCACCGCCGGCTGCTGCCTGCAGTGGATTGCTGGGCACGATGCCGACCAATAGATCCACGGCCGACGTGCTGGGTGGCGCGGGTGCCGCCTGCAGCTGAGAGCGCGCTTGCTCGCGGAAGGCGTCCGAGATGGACGCTCCGGGTTCGAGCAAGTTCACCAGTGTCATGCCGATGAGCACCGCAATCGTCGAAATCACGGCGGTGTAGCCGAGCGTGCGCGCACCCAGTCGGCCCAGGTGTTTCAGGTCCAGGTCCGAAACCCCCAGGACCAGCGCCGAGAACACGATGGGGACGACGAGCATCAACAGCAACCGAATGAACACCTTGCCGACAGGTTCGGTGAAGTACTGCACCAGTCCCTGCACCCAGGCGTTGTCGGCAGCCACGGCGTTGGCGGTGAGCCCCAGCAGCCCCCCCGCAACGAGGGCAATCAGAATGTGCCGATGCGCCATCGGGAGGGCCTCGGAGATGGGATCATGATTTCACTCTAGTAAGCAAAAGGGCGCCTGTGACCCAGCGACACAGCTTGACGTGCGGTTTCTCGCCACAGTGCAAGTTGCGAATGCGATTTTACCCGTCGATCGAGAAAGGCGCGACGCACGAGCCACGGTGCGGATTCACCAGCGCTCGTCGGGCTTTCCAGCAGCGCGTGACGAGCGAAAGCAACACTTCGCTATGGGCCGACACGTTCCAACCGTTAGCCAAAGGCGACGCGATACCCCGGCAAGGTGAGGGATATGGACAAGGTCAGCGTTATCTGGTAATGGCAACGCCCAGCTGAGCGCCGGTACCTCCGAGTTCTAGATAGGCACCAGCACCCCGATTCAGACCATCCATACCAAGGGGCAAAAAAGATGCGGTCGTTCCATGCATTGATTCCAAGGGCACTGCTCCTCTGCGTCACGACGTTGATCTCGCTGTCGTCTACGCGGAGTGCGCACGCCCAATCAGAGCCTCACCGTGGCGGCGAGGCAAACTTGGTGCTGCCCGACTTGAATTCTGTCGAGATGCTGGGCATGCCTGGCGGTCAGCTCCTTTTGTGGGGCGTTCTGGTGTGTGTGCTGGGCTTGGTGTTCGGCGTGGTGACGCTGAAGCAGGTCAAAGATCTCCCTTCACACCGCTCCATGACGGAGATCAGCCAACTCATCTGGGAAACGTGCAAGACCTACCTGATCAATCAGGGAAAATTCTTGCTTTTGCTGGAGCTGTTCATCGGAGCAATCATCGTCGTCTACTTCGGCATGCTGCAAGACTTCGAGACCATCAAAGTCTTGGTCATTCTGGCATTCAGCCTGATTGGCATCGCCGGCAGCTATGGCGTCGCCTGGTATGGCATCCGCATCAATACCTACGCCAATTCACGCACGGCGTTCGCGAGTCTGAAGGGCCAGCCGCTACCCGTCTATACGATCCCTCTCAAAGCGGGCATGAGCATCGGTATGCTGCTCATCAGCGTCGAGCTCTTGATCATGCTGGCGATCTTGCTCTTCGTGCCGGGAGACTACGCCGGGCCTTGCTTCATCGGTTTTGCCATCGGTGAATCGTTGGGGGCCTCGGCGCTGCGCATCGCCGGCGGCATCTTCACCAAGATCGCCGACATTGGCTCCGATTTGATGAAGATCGTGTTCAAGATCAAAGAAGACGACGCGCGCAATCCGGGCGTCATCGCGGACTGCACCGGTGACAACGCCGGCGATTCGGTGGGCCCGAGCGCTGACGGGTTCGAGACCTACGGAGTCACGGGCGTCGCGCTCATCTCCTTCATCCTGCTGGCAGTGCCCGAAGCGGTGACTCAAGTATCGCTGCTGGTTTGGATCTTCGCCATGCGCATCATGATGATCGTAGCGAGCGCGGCTTCTTATTGGATTAACGAGATGATTCAGACATCGCGCTATCGCGGCCAGGCGAAGATGGACTTCGAGTCGCCGCTAACTTGGCTGGTATGGCTCACCTCCATCGTGTCGATTACGCTGACGTTCGTCGTCTCGAACTTGCTGATTCCGGACCTGGGCGACGGCACGCTGTGGTGGAAGCTCTCCGCCATCATCAGCTTCGGCACACTGGCTGGTGCTTTGATTCCGGAGCTGATCAAAGTCTTCACCTCCACCTCTTCCGCCCATGTCGACGAGGTCGTGCAGTCCTCCGAGGAAGGTGGCGCTTCGCTGAACATCCTCTCGGGTATGACGGCAGGCAATTTCAGCGCGCTGTGGATGGGCATCGTCATCGCCGGCTTGATGTTTGCCGGCTACTACATCAGCCTCCAAGGTCTGGATGCCTTGATGGCAGCGCCCTCGGTGTTCGCGTTCGGGCTGGTGGCGTTCGGATTCTTGGGTATGGGTCCCGTGACGATCGCGGTCGACTCCTATGGTCCGGTGACTGACAACGCTCAGTCGGTCTACGAGCTCAGCACCATCGAAGCGATCGAAGACGCTCCCGCCCAAATCCAGAAAGAGCACGGCTATGCGGTGGACTTCACGCGCGCCAAACACCTACTCGAAGAGAACGACGGCGCTGGCAACACCTTCAAGGCCACGGCCAAGCCCGTACTGATCGGAACTGCCGTAGTGGGAGCCACGACCATGATCTTCTCGATCATCGTCGTCTTGACCAACGGCTTGAAAGAAAACCTCGACAAGCTCAGCCTACTGCATCCACCCTTCTTGCTGGGCCTCGTGCTCGGCGGCTCCGTCATCTACTGGTTCACCGGAGCATCGACGCAAGCCGTGGTGGCCGGCGCCTATCGTGCGGTGGAGTTCATCAAGGCCAACATCAAGTTGGAGGGGGCGACCAAGGCATCCATCGAAGACAGCAAGAAGGTGGTCGCCATTTGCACGAACTACGCGCAGCGCGGCATGTTCAACATCTTCTTGGCGGTGTTTTTCGGTACGCTCGCCTTCGCCTGCGCGGAGCCGTTCTTTTTCATCGGCTACTTGATCTCGATTGCTCTGTTCGGGTTGTTTCAGGCGCTATTCATGGCCAACGCGGGCGGCGCCTGGGACAACGCCAAGAAAGTGGTGGAGGTCGATCTGAAAGCCAAAGGCACACCGTTGCACGACGCTACGGTGGTAGGGGACACGGTCGGCGACCCCTTCAAAGACACCTCCTCGGTGGCCATGAACCCGATCATCAAGTTCACGACGTTGTTCGGGCTTTTGGCAGTAGAGCTAGCCATCCATCTGGACCGCACCACGAGCGCGGTGGTGTCGGCCGCGTGTTTCCTCGTCATGGTGGTCTTCATGTGGCGCTCGTTCTACATGATGCGTATCGGCAGCAAGGGAGTCCGGGCCGTCGCTCAGGTCCCCGAAGCCGCAGAATGAGGGAGGCACCTGCTGGCACGTTTCGTGCTGTTCTTAGTCTTTGGCCATAAGCTTGTTGAATGTCCCGTAGCGGAGATCTCTCATGCCCATGTATTCCAAGATCCTCGTTCCCGTCGATTTTTCGAGTCACTCGCGGGCAGCGCTCGTGCATGCGCTGGAGCTCGCCAGCCATTTCGACGCCAGCGTCGACGTACTGCATGTCGCTGAAATTCCCGTGTTCCGCACGGACCCTTCGATCGCCACGGCGGGTGGAGCGCAGACTTTGCGTGATTACGCGCTCGCCGATGCCAACGGCGAGCTCCAGGCGTTTCTCGAGAGCTCGAATGCGGGCGCGCGCGCCAAGCTCTCCCGGCATGTCGAAACCGGCAAGCCGCGGGACGTGATCCTGGAGCACGCCAGACGCGGGTCTTACGACCTGATCGTCATGGGTACCCAGGGGCGCACCGGCCGCGCGCATTCGTTGGCCGGCAGCGTCGCCGAAAGCATCGTCCGCATGGCGCCCTGCCCGGTGCTCACGGTCCGCGAATCCAACTGACGCAGACGAAGAGTCAAGCGCGCGCCGTGGCGTGCTGCTCTGCTGCCGTAGCAGCCAGCGATCGGCGCAACAAGCGCCCCATGGTCAACCCCTGCCCAATGACGGAGATGACTACGACCGTGTAGGTGATGGCGAGCACTACGTCGCGCTCGGGGACGATGGCGCCACTCTGCAGCTGCGCCGGAATGGAAAGCGCGAGGGCCACCGAAACGCCTCCGCGCAGGCCACCCCACGTCAAGATCGGAATCACGTTCTTGCTGAACACGCGGCGACGTCGCATCAAGCTTACCGGTAGCGCGACTGCCACGAAACGGGCAGCGATGACCACGGGAAACGCGATCATTCCAGCGATCAGCGTGCTGCTCTCGAACGGAATGATCAATAGCTCGAGGCCAATGAGCACGAAAAGAATGGCGTTCAAGATTTCGTCGATGAGCTCCCAAAAATCGTCGAGGTGCTCGCGAGTCTTGGCGCTCATGGCTCCCGCGCGCGCCTCGTTGCCAATGAACAAGCCCCCCACGACCATGGCAATCGGCCCCGAGACGTGTATCGCATACGCCAACGCGTAACCGCCGGCGGCCGTGGCCAACGAGATCAACACCTCGACCTTGTAGTCGTCTACGCTGCGTAGCATCAACAGCGCTCCCCATCCGAGCACGAGGCCGAACAGCACTCCTCCGATCGCTTCTTGCACGAATAGCAGCGAGAGGCGCTGCAGATCGAAGCCCCCCGTACCGATTGCGACCTCGAGCAAGCCCAAAAACGCCACGACTGCGACACCATCGTTGAACAGCGACTCGCCAGCGATCTTCATCTCGATCTCTTTGGGCGCCTTCACCATCTTCAAGATGCCGAGCACGGCGATGGGATCCGTGGGCGAGATCAGGGCGCCAAAGAGCAAGCAGTAGATCAGGGGGATCTCCACGCCCAGCAAGTGCAGGAGAAAGTACGCCATCCCGCCCACGAGCACGGTGGATACGAGCACACCCGCCGTTGCCAGAGTGCCGATGACGGCGCGCTGCTTCTTTAAATCAGCCAAATTGACGTGCAGCGCCGCTGCGAACAGCAAAAACCCCAACATGCCCTGCATCAGGGTCTTGTTGAAGTCGATACCGGCAAGGTAGCTCTCGGCTCGCGCCTCCACGCTCGGGAAAACCTCGCCCACACCGACGAGGCATAGGGACGTCGTCATCGCGATCAACATCAACCCAATGGTCGTGGGAAGCTTGAGGACGCGATGGTTCAGGTAACTAAAGAGCGCGGCAAGGGACAGGAGTGCCGCTGAGAGCTGAAACAGATCCATTCAACCGGTCGTCACGCTGGGGCTCAAGCCACGGTGGCCCGCCGCTTGTCCAACCAGCCTCTGAGCATTTCGATGCCAATCGGCAGCACGCTCACGAAGATGATGCCGATGATCACGATCTCGAAGTTTTCTTTCACCACCTGGATGTTGCCGAAGAAGTAGCCCGCGCACGAGCAGACCAAGATCCAGGCGATGGCACCCGTAATATTGAACATCGCAAAACGACGGTACTCCATGCGGCCTATGCCCGCAACGAAGGGCGCGAACGTGCGCACGATCGGCACGAAACGCGCGAGGATGATCGTCTTACCGCCGTACCTTTCGTAGAAGCGTTGGGTCTGGAGTAGGTGCTCCGTCTTGACGAAACGAATTCTGCCTTTCTCGAGATAACCAGGCCCCACCATGTAGCCGATTCGATAATTGAGTGCGTCGCCCAGCACTGCAGCCGTGACGAGCAACGGAATCAAAATGGTCATCGACAAGCCCCCCTCGATGCTAGCGGCCAGCGCACCAGCTGCGAAGAGCAATGAGTCGCCCGGAAGGAACGGCGTCACTACGAGCCCGGTCTCACAGAAGATGATCACGAACAACAGGGCATACACCCAGGGGCCGTAGTCGGTGAGAAAGCGGGCTAGATGTTGGTCGACGTGTAAGAAAAGATTTGCCGCCTGAATAATGAGGTCCACGCCCACAATTGTGCCTAGTAAAGGGGCCTATGCAAAGGTTCGGTGGGTTAGCGTCGTGTTTTTCGAAGCAGGCGCCCCAGCAGGCGACCTGCGCGTCGACCAAAACGAGAATTTTGCTCGCTTTGTGGCGCTGGCCGCGACATGTAATGGCACGTGTTGGCTGCCACCCTGCTCACGACCCTGGCGCTGTGCCCGCTCGCAGTCTGGCTCGGCAGGCGCCCGGCGCGTTGGGCCCGTTGGCTCTGTTTGTGGCCACTCCTGTTGACGGGGTGGTTTGGCTTTGGGCTCGTCAAGGCGCTCGATGGGGCTCCGCACACCGAACACTTCGAGTGGGTGCCCCAGCTTGGGCTGGCGCTCTCTTTTCGCTTGGACATGCTGAGCGGTTTGTTCGCCGTGATGATCACCGGGATTGGAACCGGCGTCGTGGCGTACGCAGCGTCCTATTTCGATGGTCACCCCTATAGCGGCCGCTTCCAAGCAACGCTGTTCGCGTTCATGATGGCCATGCTGGGCGTCGTCCTCACCGACAATGGTCCGGCGCTGTTCGTTTTCTGGGAGCTCACCGGTTTCACGTCGTACTTGCTGATCGGTTTCGATCATGAGCAGCGCTCAGCGCGGCGCGCGGCATTGCAGGCATTGCTCGTCACCGGTGCCGGTGGCCTAGCTTTGCTGGCGGGCGTGATGCTGTTGAGGCAAGCCACCGGGAGCTCGTCGCTGCTGGCCGGCAGCATTGCACACCACCCGCACTACGCTGCGATCACTCTGTGCTTTCTGCTCGCAGCCTTCACCAAGTCCGCACAGTTTCCCTTTCACTTCTGGTTGCCGAATGCCATGGCGGCACCAACGCCGGTGAGCGCCTACCTACATTCGGCAACCATGGTCAAAGCCGGCGTCTACCTCGTTGCACGCATGACACCAGCGCTCGGCTCCAGCGCGTTGTGGACGACGCTGATTGTCACCGTTGCCGGAGTGACGCTGCTGACCGCCGCTGTGCGTGCCCTGCGGGAAAGCGACTTGAAGAAGATCCTTGCCTACACGACGGTGAGCGCGCTCGGCACGATGCTTTTCTTGCTCGGGCTCGGCACGTCGGCATGCATCACGGCCGCTGTCGTTTACCTCGTCGCTCACGCCTGTTACAAAGGCGCGTTGTTTCTGGTGGCGGGCATCGTCGATCACGAGACAAAAACTCGTGACGTGAGGCAGTTGTCGGGGCTCGGTCGGGCCATGCCGTTCACCGCCGCAGCGGGTGGGCTCGCTGCCCTGTCCATGGCCGGCCTGCCGCCTACCCTCGGCTTTTTGGGCAAAGAGGCAGCGTATACCGCCGTGCTCGACCAGCCCCTGGTGCCGATGGCGCTCGCCGCCTTGCTCGTCATTTCGAGCGCGTGCCTGGGTGCCGCCGGCCTTGCTGCAGGAGTCGGCCCGTTTTTCGGCGCGAAGACCTCGGACTCGCAGTCCCACGAAGCAACCCCCGGGTTGTTCCTAGCGCCGCTGTTGCTGGCTCTGCTGGGCGCGCTCGGCGTAATCGCCGCATGGTGGTCGAGGCCCGTAGGAGCGGCAGCAGGCGTGATCGCGGGTCGCCCTGTGTCCGCAGACTTGGCCGTCTTCCATGGCTTCGGAATGCCGCTGCTTTTGAGCGCACTCACCCTCACGTTGACGCTGGCCATCTACTTGACCCGTGCCCGTTGGCGCCGCCACGGAGAGCCCAGCAACCTCGGGCCCGAGCGCCTCTACCATGCCGTCCTGCACGTGCTCGACCGGCTCAGCGCTCGGATCGCACCACCGCTTCAAGATGCATCGCTGCCGGCCTACGTGCTGGTGTTCATCGTCTCCACCACCGTGCTGACCGGCGCCACGCTGTTTGGGGCTGCCGATCGGATTGTAGCGCGCGGTCTCTTGGCGCCGCGCGTGTATGAAGCCCTGACGATTGGGCTGGTGATGCTGGCTGCACTGACGGCAGTGCGCGCGCGCCGGACGATGACCGCCGTTCTGTCCTTGGGCACTGCCGGCTATGGCGTAGCGCTCACCTTCGCACTGTACGGTGCGCCCGATCTCGCGATGACGCAGTTCGCCGTCGAAACGTTGACCGCGGTAATCTTCGTGTACGTCTTCTGGCAGTTCCCGCAAGTCGTGGAGAGAAGCTCCCGCCGCGTACGGGTGCGCGATGGCTTGATCGCCATCGCATCGGGCGCCGTGATCGCCGCGCTGACGTTCAGCGCAGCCGTGAACCCAACGAGCTCACGCTTGCGCGACTTCTACGCCGAAGCTGCTCCCACCCTCGCGCACGGGCGCAATATCGTGAACGTCATTCTCGTGGATTTCCGAGCGCTCGATACGCTGGGCGAGATCACTGTCCTGGTTACTGCTGCAGTGGGAGTGGTGGCGCTCATGCGCATTGCCGCCGAGGAGAAAGCCTCGCCGTGAGCTCGCTCATTCTGCGCGCGGCAGCACGTGTACTCATGCCACTGTTGTTGGTGTTCGCCGTGTTTTTGTTGTTCCGCGGGCACAATGAGCCGGGTGGTGGGTTCGTGGCGGGTTTGGTCGTGGCGGTCGCCTTCGTTCTGCGCCTGCTGGCGCAAGGGCCGCGCGCGGCTCGTGACGCCCTGCTCGTATCACCCAAACACCTGCTGGGCGTCGGCCTGCTCGTGGCGCTCGCGAGCGGGTTCGTTCCCGTCGCGCTAGGGCGGCCCTTTTTGACGGCCGTTTGGGTTCCCCTTGGGCCCGAGCACTGGGAGCTTCTGGTTGGCACGCCCCTTCTCTTCGATATAGGAGTCTGCCTCGTTGTGATCGGAGTCGTCTTGACCATGACCTTCAGCCTGACCGAGAACTAACATGGAGCTACTGCTCGCGCTCGCGGCCGGCTCGCTCTACGCGGCCGGCATCTACCTGTTGTTACGTCGACGTCTGGCGCAACTCATCATCGGTTTGGGGTTGCTCACGAACGGCACCAATATCCTGATCTTCACCTCGGGCGGGCTCACTCGCGCAACGCCACCCGTGGTTCCACCCGGCGAGGAGTCGCTGGAGCCTCCATTTGCGGACCCGGTACCGCAGGCGCTCATTTTGACTGCCATCGTCATTGGTTTTGGTGTGCTCGCGTTTGCATTGGTGCTCGCGCACCGTGTGCATGACACCAGCGGCAGCGATGACATCGGAGATTCCGGTTGATGGCGACATACCTGATATTGCCCGTAGCGGTTCCCATGTTTACGGCAGCACTGCTGCTCTTGGTGCCGAACACCCGGGTGCAGCGCTGGTTGGCCTTTGCGGGAAGCCTAGTGCTTTTGGCGTGTGCCACGACGATCGCGTGGCTCGTCCGCGCCGAGGGCATCCAGGTGCTCGACGCCGGTGCATGGCGGGCACCGTTTGGCATCACGTTCGTCGCCGATCAGCTCTCCGCCATGCTCTTGGTCGCCGTAGGCATCGTCGGCGTCGCGACCACGGGCTACGCGTTCGCTGGACTCGATCCACGCCGTGAAGCGGTGGCTTACCACCCGGTGTTGATGGTGCTCTTGATGGGCGTCTCCGGCGCGTTTCTGACCGGAGATCTCTTCAACCTCTACGTGTGGTTCGAAGTGATGCTGGTGGCGTCGTTCGTGCTCATGGCGCTGTACCGCAACAAGCTGCAGGTGCGTGCCGCGTTCAGCTACGTGACATTGAACCTGCTCGCTTCTGCGATCTTGCTCACTGCGCTCGGGCTGCTCTACGGCAAAGCCGGCACGCTGAACATGGCGGACCTCTCGCAACGCTGGTCCGAAGGCGAGCGGCCCCCCTTGCAGTTGGCGATGGCAGCGCTGTTCCTCACCGCGTTCGGCATCAAGGCGGCGCTGTTTCCTTGGTTCTCCTGGCTGCCAGCCTCGTATCACACGCCTCCTGCGGCAGTCAGCGCGATCTTCGCAGGGTTATTGACGAAGGTCGGCGTGTACTCGATGTTTCGAGTGTTCACCCTGCTCTTCCAAGACGTTCATCCGGGTGCACCCACGTTCTTGCTGATCGTGTCGCTGGTCACCATGACCGTCGGAGTGGTGTGCGCGCTGACGCAGCGGGACTTCCGCCGCGTGCTCTCGTTCAATCTCGTCGGGCACATTGGTTACACCACCATGGGTCTCGGTCTGGCGACACAACTGGGCCTGGCCGGCTCGCTCTTGTACGTGGTGCATCATATCCTGGCGATCACCAACTTGTACCTCATCGCGGGAATCTTCCTGCGCATGAGGCGTTCCAGCGATTTCGAACGACTCGGCTCGTTGTTTCGCACGCATCCCTTCGTTTCGCTCATAGCATTGATCCCGATGTTTGCGCTTGCGGGAGTGCCGCCGCTGTCCGGAGCGATCGCGAAGATCGCGCTGGTGCAGGCCGCCTTCGAAGCGGAGCTGTATTGGGCCGGGGTGGTGGCGCTGATCGTGAGCCTGCTCAGCCTCCTCTCGATCGCACGCTTATGGGACGAATCGTTCTGGAAGTCCGCACCCGAAGACGCGGACAAGAACAGGCCCGTGTGGCCACAGCTGGCATCCATCGGTGGGCTCACGGTCTTGACGCTCTCGTTCAGTGTCGTGGCCGGCCCCCTGCTAGCGCTCACGTCGTCTATCGCGCAAGGCCTGCTGTCCCCCGAAACCTATGTGCAAGCGGTACTGAAAGGAAGGTGACATGCTGCTCGCAAACATGTTGTTGGCCATCGCCTGGGCAGCCCTGCAAGGCGAGTTTTCGCTATCGAATCTGGTGATTGGCTACCTGATTGGCTATGTGCTGCTCGCAGCACTGGCGCGCGGCGGCGTGCTGCCTAGCGCGTACAGCTCGAAGGTTAGGGCGGTGGTTGCCCTGGCGGGCTTCTTGTTCGTCGCCTTCATCAGGGCCAACGTTCGAATGGCCGCGGACGTCCTGCGTTTTCGTCCGGTCCTGACACCAGGTATCGTCGCCATCCCGCTCGAGGCGCGCGACGACTACGAGATCCTGCTGTTGGCTACGCTCATCAATCTCACGCCCGGCACCATCGCCGTCGACGTTTCGAGCGATCGGTCAACGCTGTATCTGCACGTCATGCACGTGTCGGACCCTGATGCCATCCGCGAGGAGATCAAGACCTCCTTCGAACGGCGCGTGCTCGACATCCTACGCTAACAGGAGAGTCGCTATGCTGAATGTAGTTTTTCAACTGGCACTTGCGTTGCTCGCGCTGGCGTTGCTGATCAGCTTCGTCCGCGTCATGATCGGGCCGCGACTGGAAGACAGGGTCGTAGCCATGGACCTCGTGGCCGTGCTGACGGTTGGTATGATCGTTGCGTCGACGGCTGGCACCGGACAGCGCGGCTTGCTCGATGCCGCCAGCCTCATCTCACTAGTGGGTTTTCTCGGAACGACCGCGTACGCCTGGTACGTCGAAAGGACGCAGTCCTCGTGATCGTGCTCGAGTGGGCGACCGCGCTCTTCCTGCTGCTCGGGGCGAGCCTGGGGCTGCTCGCGGCAATCGGGGTGCTGCGCTTTCCCGACACCTTCTCACGCATGCAAGCCTCTTCGAAGGCCTCTACGTTGGGCCTTGCCTGCCTGCTCGCGGGCACCGCGCTAAGACTTCCAGAGGTCTCCGTCATCGTACGTCTCGCGAGCATCGCTGCCTTTATCATGCTCACCGCGCCGCTCTCGGCACACATCGTTGCGCGGGTCGCGCTGCGCCGCGGCACGCCGCTCTGGCGCGGTACCGTCCTGAACGAGTACGACTCCGCTAAGTGCAACGCAGGTCAAGCCGAGTCTGAGCTACGTCCGTCTGAGCTACGTCCGTCTAGGTAGAATTTGCTCCGAACCTTGCTGCGCAATCGAGCAACTCTCGAATTTAGCAGCTTCCGGGCCCAGATTCGAGCTTTTCTCGAGCAGCGGATGGTGCTTGGGTAACCACCAATGCTCGTTGAATTGATCCTAGCTTGGCTACTCGCGCAACATCTCCCGAAGCGCCTTGCCGAGCCCACTGCCGTTGGATTGAGCCTCGCCTCGCTCGTCGTGTGCGCTTGGCTGATCAATTTCGCGACGAAGCGCTTCATCCTGCACCTCGTCGCGGCGCTCATCGGCAAGACCAAATTCGAGTGGGACGATATCTTTCTCAAAGCAGGAGTCTTCTCTCGGCTATCGCACGTCGCCCCCGTGCTGGTGGTGACCCTGCTCGGTCCCGAGTTCTTTTTGAACCGGGAAGATTGGGCGAAACGCCTGGAGACAGGTGTCAGCGTCTACCTCGTCGTCATCGTCGTCATGGTGGGGTTCGCTCTATTGGATGCGGTGGTAGAGGTCTTCCGCAGAAACGAAGCCACCAAAGCGCTGCCGATCAAGGGTTTCGTTCAGAGTGCCAAGCTCGTCGTGTTCTTGATGAGCACCATCTTGGTGCTCAGCGTCTTGATGGGTCGGTCCCCGGTCTACTTTCTTTCGGGATTGGGCGCGCTCACCGCCGTTTTGCTTCTGGTGTTCAAGGACGCTCTGCTCGGCCTCGTCGCAGGCGTGCAAATCTCGGCCAATCGCATGGTTCAGATCGGCGACTGGATCGAGATGCCGAAGTACGGTGCTGACGGCGACGTGATCGACATCGGACTGACGACCGTCAAGGTACGAAACTGGGACAAGACCATCACCACCGTACCCACGTACGCGCTCATCTCCGATCCCGTGAAGAACTGGCGCGGCATGTCGGAGATCGGTGGTCGTCGCATCAAGCGCAGCATTTCACTCGACATGCAGACCTTTCGCTTCGTGGACCAAGAGCTTTTGGACAAGCTTTTGACCTTCCGCCGATTGCGCGGGCACCTGCAGAGAAAGCTCGCCGAAATCGACGAACACAATCGCAACCACAATGAAGACCTGAAAGCCCTGGCGAATGGCCGTCGCCTCACCAACGTGGGTTGTTTCCGCGCCTACGTGACCGAGTACTTGAAGGAGCATCCGCAGATCCGTCAAGACATGACGTTCTTGGTACGTCAGCTGCAACCCACCTCGACCGGATTACCTCTCGAGATTTACGTCTTTTCGGCGGATACACGCTGGGCCTACTACGAAGGCATTCAAGCCGATATTTTCGACCACTTGCTCACCGTGCTTCCAGAGTTTGGCCTGCGCGTCTATCAGTCCCCCAGTAGCTTGGACGTCTCCAGGTTGGGAGAAGCACTCTCAGCGTCATCGAAGCACCTCGGCGATCGGTGAGATTAGACGCGGTAGAGGGTTTGCCGATGCTCGACACAGTTGTTAGCATCGGTAGTCGTGAGTTTGGATTCAGCGACAAGCCCGATATCGGCGGCGAAGCAGAACGGAAACACCGATTGGGTGGTGTTCGGCAGCGTCGCAGCAACCATCATTGCACTGGTGCTCTGGGGTGCACTGGCCACGCGATCGTTGGGCAGCTTCACGGCTCGAGCACTGAGCTGGCTCATCACCAACGTGGGCTGGTTTTTCGTCCTGTCCGCCAGTGGCTTCGTGGCCTTCATCCTGTACCTGGCATTCAGTCGCTTCGGTCGAATCCCGCTTGGGCGAGACGGCGAGCAGCCGGAATTTCGCACGGTCTCGTGGATTGCGATGATGTTCAGCGCCGGAATGGGCATCGGCTTGATGTTCTTTGGGTTCAGCGAACCGCTCGCGCATTTCGTGACGCCTCCTCCGGGGGCTGCGCTCGCAGGTCCCAGTGGATCGGCAGGACCGGACGCGACGGCCGCCGCCATCAAAATGGCCATGGCTACGTCCCTCTTTCATTGGACCCTGCACCCATGGTCCATCTACGCCGTGGCCGGATTGGCCATTGCCTACAGCAGTTTCCGTAAAGGGCGGCGGCAGCTGGTCAGTTCGGTGTTCTTACCGCTGCTGGGACCGCGCAAGACCGAGAGCGCGGCCGCTAGGCTTATCGATAGCTTGGCCCTGTTCGCTACCTTGTTCGGCTCAGCCGCATCCCTAGGTCTCGGCACGTTGCAGATTCGCTCGGGGCTGCGCGAGTCCGGCTGGATCGAAGGTGTCGGGACAGACGTGTTGGTGTTGATCATCGTTGTCCTTACGCTGTGCTTCATTGCCTCCGCAGTGTCGGGCATCGCGAAGGGCATCCAGTACCTCTCCAACATCAACATGGTGCTGGCCGTCGCTCTGGCCATTTTCGTATTCTTGGTTGGACCCACTATTTTCATCTTGAATTTGGTTCCCACTTCGATTGGTAGCTATTTGAGCCATTTTGGAGAAATGGCCTCGCGCACTGCTGCCACGGGAGACGAAACCTGGCTCAGAAACTGGACCATCTTCTATTGGGCGTGGTGGATCTCGTGGACGCCCTTCGTCGGCATGTTCATCGCTCGCATCAGCCGAGGGCGAACGATCCGGGAATTCATCGTAGGAGTGCTGTTCACGCCCTGTGCAGTCAGTGTGATCTGGTTCGCGATCTTCGGTGGCGCGGCAATCCACCTTGCCAAATCCGGTGCTGACATCGCGCAGGGGGGCGCCGAAGCCCAAACCTTCAATATCCTCGCCGAGCTACCGCTGACCCAGGTCACCTCCGTTACCGTGGTCGTCCTGGTAGCGCTCTTCTTCGTCTCGGGCGCCGACGCCGGCTCGGTCGTCATGGGAACATTGTCCCAGCGCGGTTCGCTCGCCCCAAGGCGTTGGGTCGTCGTCTTTTGGGGCGCTGCGGTCGGCGCCGTCGCCGGCATCATGCTGGCGATTGGGGGCGCTCGAGCGCTGAGCGGTATTCAAAATCTGACGTTCATTGCCGCGCTACCGTTTGCGGTGGTGATGGTCATCATGTGCTACGCCATGTTGAAAGATCTGAAACGCGACCCCCTGATGCTGCACGAGAACAAGGCCGCCGAGGTGCTCGCAGCGGCAGTGCGGCGAGGTACAGTCGAGCACGACGGTGATTTTCAGCTGAAGATTGGCGGGCGCAATGACACGAGCATCCAAAGCTCAGGCACGAAAGGCGCGCGCGAACGACCCGCTGTAGAAGCGAAGTGAAGCAGGCTATCGCATCCACCGGTAGCTGCTCGAGACGCACGCTCACACGGGGCCCTTTCCGCCCGGGCCAAACCGAAGGCAATTTCCGGACTTCATTTCCATCGGACCGCTGGACGCGCGGAGCCGACGCGACGACCGGAACATTGCTCATCGATGTCCAGGCGTGCAGACACTGAAAAGAGCCGCGATCTGCCTCTGAACATGCTGCCCCCGATCGCGATGCCTGGAATATTCCGCTCGACGAAGGTCGCTTTCGCGTTGTCGAAGCTAGCGTTGATCGATTCGTACATTCACGGCAACCACTGGACTTGAGCCTCTTTAGGAAGGATGCTTCCCCGCGATGTTGCGTCGGTATGTCAATTGGGTGGTCAAGTGGCCCAAAGCCATCATCGCAGTCGTTGCCCTGGTGACGTTGGTTCTGGCAGCCTTTATCGGAAAGGTTCAGATTCTACTCGATCTGGACGCGCAGATCCCGCCTGGCCACCCGATGGTGCAAGTGGGCAAGCGCATCGAATCGCTGTTCGGGGGCAAGTACACCACGGTGATCGGCGTCTACGTCGAGAACGGGACGATCTACGATCCCAAGATCTTGGCGAAGATCGAGCGTATCAACGACAAGCTCGAACGCGTTCCGGGAATCAAGCCGGGCAGCGTCATCTCGCTGATGTCCGATCGGCTCAAGGACGTCCTCAGCACCGAGGAGGCTTTGGAGGTCTCTCCCCTTGCCAAAGAAGTGCCGAAGAGCCCGAAGGACATCGCGGAGTTTCGCGAACGCGTGAAGCGCAACCACGTGATGACGAGCTTGCTCGTGAGCGAGGATGGCAAGTCCACGAGCATCATCGCGGACTTCGAAGATTTCGAAAAAGCGGGCGGCGCGAAGCACGTGTTCCCCAAGCTCGAAGAGATTCTGGCTCCGGAGCGTGAAGCCGGCGTCGAGATCGTGAGCGCAGGCTCGCCTTCGGTTCTGTACTGGCTATTGGTCTATACGCGGCGGGTAGCTCTGCTCTTTGCACTGGCGCTGGCCATGATCGGCTACCTGCATTATCGAGCCTTCCGCACCATTCAAGGCATGATCGTGCCGCTGGTGACGGCCCTGATGGGCGTGGTGTGGGCACTGGGGTTGATGGGGCTGATCGGCGCACCCATGGACCCCTGGAACATCATGACCCCCATCTTGCTCTTGGCCGTTGGAGCAGGTCATTCCGTTCAAATCCTCAAGCGCTACTACGAAGAGTACGCTCGAGCGAAGGCGACACACCCCGATCTGCCCGCGACCGAGCACAACCGCATCGCGGTGGTCGAGGCGACCACGCATGTCGGTGCGGTCATGCTTGCTGCTGGGACCATCGCGTCGCTGAGCTTTTTCTCACTGGTCGCATTTGGGCTTCCATCCATCAGGAATTTCGGCTTGTGCACGGCCTTCGGCATCCTGGCGGCACTCGTCGTCGAAATGACCTTCATTCCAGCCGTCCGCATGTTGATGAAGCCTCCTTCTGAGCAACAAGCGGAGCGCGAACAGAAGCGAGAGTATTTCGATTTCATCCTGGAGAAGCTCGCCGACGTGGTACGCGCACGCAAAGAGCGCCCCATTCTTTGGGTGGCCGCCGCGTTCATCGTGGTGGCTGCGGTGGGAGCCACACGCTTGCAGGCGGGCAACAGCCTGGGTGAGCAGTTCTTCGAGTCGAACGCGCCTGTCCGCGGCTTCCGTCTGGCAGATTCTCGCCTCGCCGGCACGCGCGTGATTCAAGTGCTGGTCGAGGGTGAAGCGCAGGACTCCATCAAAGACCCCAAGGTGATCCAGCGTATGGATCAGCTGGCCAAGTTCATCACCAAGCAGGAGCTGCCTATCGGCAAGGTCGTGTCCATCGCAGACGTATTGAAGCAGATGAACCGCGCCATCACCGGAGACAACAAATCCGAGGAGCTGCCCGACACCCATGAGGCAGTCGCCCAGCTGTTGCTCTTGTACTCCATGTCCGGGGACGCTGAAGATTTGACCCGCATGGTCGACTACGACTTCAAGCGTGCAGTGATCACTGCCTACGTCAAGACCGACGATTTCAGCTCGATGAAAGACATGACGGTGGCCGTGCAAGAGGAGGCCGATCGTCTGTTCGCAGGCATGCCGGTCAAGGCAACCTTGGGTGGCGGAGTCACCAACGCCATTGCGTTGAACGAAACCATGGTTCACGGCAAAACCGTCAACCTGCTGCAGATTTCTGCGCTCGTGGTGATCATCACATCCATCCTGTTGCGCTCGATCGTGAGCGGGTTTTTGGTGCTGCTACCGCTGGCCACGGCCGCGCTGGTAAACCTGGGGCTGATGGGCTGGTCAGGCATCATGCTTTCGATGGCCACCGCCGCCATCTCCGCCATGGCCGTGGGCATCGGCGCCGACTACGCCGTCTACTTCTTGTTTCGCGTGCGCGAGGAGTTCCATCGCATCGGCGATTTACGCGAGGCTACGGCCGTCGCGCTCAACACCTCCGGCAAAGCCATTGCCTACGTGGCGAGCGCGGTAGCAGGAGGCTACCTGTGCCTAGCGCTCTCGGGCTTCAAGGTCCACGTCTTGCTGGGTGTCTTGGTGGCCTTGACCATGGTTACGGCCAGCGCGGCGACCGTCGCTTTCCTCCCAGCCGTGATTCTGCGGGTGAAGCCCAAGTTCTTGGTAAAGCAGAAGGCTGCGGTGAGCACTAGCCAGCCGGAGCAGCTTCCAGCGGCATGACGTGCACGACGACCTCGTCGCGTTCGGGCTTCGCCGGCCCGCAAACCATCGCGATATTCGCATCGGGAAAGCGCTCCGCCACGGAAATGACCTTACGCGCGATGGGCGCGGGCGCGCCGCGTTGACCAAGGACGAACAGCAGGTCGCTCGTCGTCATGCGATCGAGCAACGCTTGGGTGAGGCTATCCCAGCTCTCCAGCGGGTGGTGCTTGATTTTCACCTCGGGCTTCGCGCTCCGAAACGCTGCTTCGTAAGCCTTCCAAGTCCGCACGTCACACAGCACTTCCACCGGTGCCCCCAGCTGCTGGGCAATGCGCTTGGTAACGGCAACGGCACGCGCGAAACCCTCCGAGTCGAAATCCAACGGAGGCATCGCCACGGTGACCGTTTGCGTGGTGCTGATCGGGTGCCGACATCGGAACAGCACCAGCGTCGAGGTCAGCGTTTCCAGCAGCTCGTCGATCGTGGAGCCTAGCACGGCCTCGCCCTTGGGTAGGTCGCCACTCCAACCCAACACCCAGCATCTTTTCGGCGCTGGTTAGCGCCACGCCGGCACCCGACTCGTCACGGACGGCGTGCACCAAGTAACGCGCAACGCAACTCCGCACGCTTTGACCGAACCCTAGGCCGAGCAACGAATGTCCCTACAGAGCGCCGCTCCCCCCGACAGCGCGGCTCAAGCGGGTCGCAATCGTGCGGGGAGCAACCGCTTCCCGAAGCTCCACGAGCGTTCGACGAACAAGCCCACGATCACGCCACCGACGATCGCGATAGGCAGCTGCATCAGCTCCTGCGCCCAAGTAGGGATGGGGAGCACCATCGCGATTTTGAATAAGGTCGGATGCGTCAGGTAGATGTACAGCGACGAAGAAGCCACCGCGCCCAGCGCAGCCGCAAACAACGTCGGCAGCCGAATCGCCGTGCGCCATGCAAGGAGCATCCCTCCAACCAAAACCCACAATGCTTCGCTGATGGCAGGGAGCTGCAAGGCGCTCAACAAGATGACCAATCCGGTATTCAGCAAGCGCTGCCAGCGCTCATTCGCAAAAAACAGGCAAAACCCCAGCGCGAAGTACCAGATGAAGCGATGGGGCACCAGGTTGTAAATGTGCTCCGTATTCCACACCAGCGGAATGGTGTGACTCAAGACTCCGCCGATGGCGAATAGTATCAAGCTCACCGTGTAAGGTGCTTGGCGCATCCAATTGCGAAAGCGGCTACTCGCGCACAGCACGAGGAAGATCACGTGCATTTGGATGAAGACCTCGATGAACCAGAAGTTGAAGCCTCCGTCGGTCTCGTGGTCGATGAAGTTGTTGTAAAACAGCAGAACGCTCGGGTAGAGCGTACCGCCCTTCAACTGGTGAGCCAGCGTCAATAGAAACGTGGGCACCATGATGGCAGGCAACGTGCTGAGCGCGTGCCAGGGGCGGTTGTCGTGCAAGATGCGCTGGAGTTGGAAGCGCGCGAAGCTGAAGCCTGCTGGAATGAAGAGCATGAAGGCCGCCCCGGCAATCTCGAGCACACCGAACAGGATCAGCGAGTGGTTGACGACGACGGACGTGATACCGAGGGTACGCGCCAACACGGAGGCTTCGACGGTAACCAGGTTTCCCGAGCGCCTCGGCAGCGCTTCTAGCTCGACGATGGGCGATCGCTCCCAGCCAGGAGGAAGATACCCCAGCACGCGCTGGATCATCATGCTTGCCTGAATGAAGCGCAGCGAATCGCCCCCCAGATCGCTGAAGGTGTCCTGATCGTTCACTTGCGCGAGCCCGAGAATGCGGCCTAGCTCGTTGCGTATCGTCCGAGGCTCTCCGGAACGAGGCTGCTCCGCCTTGGCGGCAGGGGCTGGTCCAACCGATTCGGTGTACTGACGCGACAGCTCCTTGCGTTGAACCTTGCCCGTGGCGGTGCGCGGCAAGCTCTCCACACGGTACACATGGATGGCCCCACGCGCATTGACGTTGTAGCTGGAGGCCGCTTCCAGCGCGGCGTCGATCAGTTCGGCATCCGTGGCCTGCAATGCGGGCGTGGCCACCACCAAAATGCCGTCTCCACGCAGCGGATCGGCCACGCGACACACGGCGAAATCTCCCGGTCGGCGCAGTGACTCTCGCATGTCGCGCTCCAGGGCATCGGGAGGCAACTTCAACCCGGCGCAGTTGATCACGTCGTCGGCTCGCCCCAGGTAGTAAAGAAATCCGTCGCGCAGCTCGCCTAGGTCGCTGGTAGTGAGCCAGCCGTCCTCGTCCCGGGGGTCGCTCCTGCTTCCGCTGCGCAAGATCTCTCGCGCGACGTGGGGCCCGCGTACACGAATCCTTCCGTCGCTACCGATGTCGACTTCTACGTTCCCCGTGGCAGCGCCCACCGACTCGAGCCGTTCGCCGGATTCAGCATCGATCTCGAGAAACGTGGTGCGTGACGCCTCGGTCAGTCCGTAGTGCTGTACGATCTTGGCTTCCGGAAATAGCTCGCGCAACGCCAGCTTTTCTTCGCGAGACATGTACTGGCTGCCGATCTCGATCCAGCGTACGCGACGCCCTGCGCTCTTCGACACGACTTGTGCCTCGAGGAGCACCCGCCACAAACTCGGAACCGCGGAAATGGCATTGACACTGCCGGCCTCCAACAGGCGGCTCAGCTCCAGCGGATCGAACCCATTGGGGGGCAAGTAAATTTGCCCTCCGGCAACCGCCACGGCTCGGCAGCGGCCGAAGCCGAACGAGTGATACACGGGCACTCCCACGTACTCGCGGATCTCGCCGGTCACTCGCATGGTCGAGTTCAGACGCTGGACCACGTCGGCCAAGTTCCGATGCGTCAAGGTGACGCCCTTGGGCTCGCCTTCGGTACCAGAAGTGAACAGCACCTGAGCGACGGCGTCGTCGTCTCGCATCTCGAGGCGGGGGCTCATCCATCCCGAACCGTCGTGGGCCTCGATGACCTGTTCGACCCCGGCCACCTCGATGCGATGGCGATCCGTGCTGCTTTGCAAGGGCACGATGACCTGCCCGCTCGACAGTCGACCAAACGCTTCTTCTACGTAGCCAGTACTGTTGCGAGCGACTAGCCCGTACGTTTTGGCGCCCTGAAGCTGGATCATCGGGTCACGCGCCTCGAAAAAGAATCCTCTGAAAGGGATTCATTCTAGGCGGTAATAGGCCGAGCGCATATCGGAAAAATGCCGGTGGCAGGACATCAAGGACGCTCCGGGTGATGTATGCGCCTTGGTCGCTCTCTCACCCTTCTCCCGTTGCGGCGGGGGCGCCGCCTTCGGACAGGTTCGGGTTTTCCGAGGCCAAAAGCTTTTTCGACAGCCAGCGCACCAGCCCGCTGTGCGCTAGGCCGTCGAAGAACGTGTAGACCACCGGGACTACGACCAACGTGAGCAGCGTCGAGGTGATGAGGCCTCCGATCACGCATACCGCCATCGGTGCACGGGTTTCACCGCCCTCGCTGAGCGCCAGAGCCACGGGCAGCATGCCGAAGATCATGGCTGCGGTCGTCATGAAAATCGGCCTGAGGCGAATGATACCCGCTTGAACCAAGGCCTCGTAGAGCTCCTTGCCCTGGCCGCGCAGCTGATTGGCGAAGTCAACGAGCAAGATGGCGTTCTTGGTCACCAAGCCCATCAGCATGATGATGCCAATCATGGAGAAAATGTTCAGTGTCATGCCCGTCGCGAACAGCGCGCCGAAAGCGCCCACCAGGCTCAACGGAAGGGACAGCATGATGGTGACGGGTTGCACGAAGCTATCGAACTGGGCCGCGAGAATCATGTACACGAGCAGCACGGCAAGAACCAAAGCCAGCGCCATGTACTGGAACGATTCGCCCATCACGTCTGCCATGCCTGCGTAGTCCGTGGTCAACCCTTCGGGTACGACACGTTGAACGACACCGTCGACCATCTCTTTGGCAGTTCCGAGCGGGACCCCCTCCAACCCCGCTAGCACGGTGATCTGGCGCTGGCGCGCCTGCCGTTCGATCTGAGAGGGCGCCTCACCACGCTCCACGCGCACGACATTGGCAAGGTCGACCAACGCGCCGTTGATCGACCGGACCTGCAAGTTCGAGAGCTCGTCGACCCGGTTGCGGAGCTGTTCGGGCAATTGCACCACGATGTCGTATGCGTCCACGCCCTGTTTTAGCTCACTGACTTCGTCTTCGGCGACCAATGCCCTGATCACGCCACCCACGGCCGAAACCGGCACTCCGAGGTCGGCAGCGCGCTCACGATCGACGGCGAGCGTGAGCTGCGGTTTGCCCCCGCGATAGGTACTGTCGAGATCGACCAGGCCCTTCTCTTTGGCGAGCTCCTCCTTCAACCGGTTCGTGACGAGGACCAGTTGCTCCATATCCTCGCCGCGCACGTTGAGCTGAATGGGCTGACTACGGAAGCCGCTGTCACCGCCGATGGCGTTGATTTGGGCCGCCGTGATCATGGCGCTGTCCAAATCGCCATAGCGGGCACGAGCCCAGGCCATCATGTCTTCTTGGTGAAAGCTGCGCTGGTTGGAGGGCACCAAGACCACTTGGACTTTGCCCAGGTTCACCTGGCCCTGAGCGCCCTCGCCAATGGTCGTGAACGTGAGCTTGACGCCTGGCGCGTGCTTTCTGAGATCGGCGGCCACCGCCTCGACCACCTCTTTGGATGCCTCCAGAGAGGTTCCCGTAGGCAGCTCTACGTTGAGCGCGAACTCACCACGATCTTCCGGCGGCACGAACTCCGCTTGCACGCGGGAGACCAAGACGAACGAACCGGTCAGCGCCAGTACCGCAGTCCCCACGGTGGTCCAGCGGTGGCGGAGTGCCGCCCGCAACACGCGCTCGTAGACCGCATCCAGCGCCTTGAGCATGCTCTCTATGAGGCGCGAGATCCGGTTCTGCTCGCCATGTGCGCTCTTGAGGAAGCGCGACGAAAGCATCGGCGTCAAGGTGAACGAAACCAGCATCGAGACGGCCACCGCGAAGCTGACCGTCAAACCAAACTGATAGAAGAAACGCCCAATGATGCCGCGCATGAACGCGACGGGGACGAACACCGCCAAGATGGAAGACGTGGTGGCCAGCACCGCCAGAAAGATCTCTGCCGTTCCATTCGAAGCCGCCTGCAAGGGCGATTCCCCCGCCTCCATGTGCCGGTGAATGTTTTCGATGACGACGATAGCGTCGTCGATCAGGATGCCGATCGAGAGCGAAAGCGCCAGCATCGTCATGTTGTTGAACGTGAACCCCATCAAATCGATGAAGGCAAACGTGGCAATGACGCTGACCGGAATGGCGATGGCGCTGATCAATGTCGCCCGAAAATCATGCAAGAAGAACAAAATGATGATGATTGCGAGGACGGCGCCGAAGGCCAAGTCGAACTGCACGTCGTTGATCGAGTGCTCGATGTAGCGAGAGTTGTCGGTGGGAACCGCCAATGAGGCGCCCGCTTGCTCGACCCGCGGTCGAACCTCTTCGAGCGCGCGCCGCACCCCCTTGGCGACCTCGACGGTGTTGGCACCCGATTGCTTGCGCACGACCATCGACACGGCGGGCACGCCGTTGAGAAACGAGGCCGAGCGGGCGTCCTGAACGGTGTCGACGACCTTGGCTACGTCGCGCACCCTGATCACTGCGCCGGCTGCATTGGGAATGATGATGTCGCCGACTTCATCCACCGACCGCACTTCACCCTTCGTCTTGATGACTAGCTCGCGGCTGCCCCGTTCGACGAACCCGCCGGGCACATCCAGGTTTTGCGTGCGTATCGCCGAGGACACGTCGTCTACCGTGAGACCGAGACCGCTGAGGCTCGCTGGATCGACCAGTACTTTGATTTGGCGCTCGCGGTCGCCGACCAGGTCCACTCCACCGACACCGGGCACGCGCTGCACGCGCTCTTTGACTACCTTGTCCGCCAGTTCAGTGAGCTCCCGGGGCCCGAGTGGTCCTGAAAGCGCAATCGCCACCACCGGCGCGGCGCCGGTGTCGAACTTCTGAATCAAAGGAGGCTCGGCCGCCGCGGGCAGGTCGCGTTCGATCTCGGAGATTTTGTCGCGAATGTCTTGCACCGCAGCATCCGCCTCCACCTCGAGCTGAAACTCGACGATGACTTGCGTCACCCCCTCGAGATTGACGGAACGCAGCGTCTTGATGCCGCTTAGGGTATTGACCTTCTCCTCGATGAGGTCGGCGACCTTCGTTTCCATCGTTTCTGGGTCGGCGCCGGGGTAGGCAACCGTCACCGTCACGATGGGAAACTCGACATTCGGGAACAGATCGACACCGACGCGGGGGTAGCTCAGCGCGCCAAACACCACGACCGCGGCGATCATCATGACCGCAAACACCGGCCGCCGTATCGAAACGTCCGCGAGTCTCACTTGCGCTTGGCTCCACTCTGGACCTGCGCCGCACTGGCAGCAGGCGCCGAGGCAGGTTCGATGTCGAAGTTCACCTCCACCAACATGCCCGGCTTGAGCTTGCCGTCTTCATTGGGGATCTCGGCAATCACTTCGGCGGTGCGCGTGCGAACGTCGATGGTGGGACTAATGCGCGTGATTGGCACACGACGCTTTTCGCCGATTCCCGGCAGCGAAACCTCGATTTCGGCGCCTGGCCCCAAGTACTGTAGGGCTCGCTCTGGCACATTCGAACGCAGCTCGATCACGTCCACATCCTGCACGACGAGCACCACGCTGGGAGGCGTGGTGGTCGCCATTTCGCCCACGCTCTTGAGCTTCTGCGTCACGATGCCGGAAAACGGCGCGTATACGGCGGTGTCGCCAGCCGAGCGCTGAGCTTGCGAGAGCGCCACTTCAGCCTGGCGCGTGCTCGCTTTGGCAGCGTCGTAACGACTCTTGGCGTCGTCGTACGCTGCAGGGGCCACCGAGCCGCGCTCGAAGAGTAGTTGGGTGCGTTTCAGCTCGAGCTCGGCGTTGGCGAGCGCCACATTCGTCGCTTCTAGACCTGCCCGGGCCTGCGCGACCGCCAATGCCGCCTGCTGAGCATCGACACGAAACAAGAGTTGGCCCTTCTTGACTCGCTCGCCCTCGTCGACGGTGATCACGGTGATGACCCCGGTGCTTTTCGGAGCCAGCTCGGCCTTCTCCCGTGCTCGCAGGGTCCCCGTTCCGCGATAGCTCCCCTGGTGCGCGGTCGCGTTGACACCCTTATCGGAGCCTTGGTTTTCTTTGAGCTCCGGTACGGCTGGAGGCGGCAGCGCGGAGCCGCTGGGGGGAGGTAACACCGAGCTTCCAGCCGCCGTTTCTTTGCATGCAACCAAGCACAGGGTGACGATTACCCATGCGGCGAGCAGCGTTGACAATCGCGCTGACGCGCGCTGGGGTGAGGGGCTCATCTTCTTAGCCAAGTATCGCCTCGCAGGCCAAAGAACCAAGGTGGGGCACTAGCTCTTGACGTTTGAAGCCGGGCGCGTCAAGCCCTGCCCGTCCGCCCTGGTGTCACGGCGTCGCCTAACGCACGCTTGGCGAGCATTGCGCATGTAGTAGACGCTGAGCAAGAGGCGATATCGGCCGTGATACCCCTCCGAACGGGTCCTTGACCGGTCCAACGATCTCCGCCATGCAGGCTCGAAGCATGCCCATCATGCCGAAAAAACCGACACTATGAAAGGCTCGACCTGGAAGCAGCGATTCGAGGCCGCCGTGGGGGCCGCGGCAGTGCGAGCTCACGCTCGCCCGGTGCTGGCGATGATTCTGTGTGGCCTGTCGCTCGTGGCAAGTCTCTACGTCGCGCGTTCCCTGAAGCTGAATGCCGACCTGGTCGAGCTCTTGCCGCGCTCGTTTCAAAGCGTTCGCGATCTCGAACGGCTGCGCCAGCGCTTCGGCGGCATAGGGTATGTCGTGGTCGTCGGCAGGGGAGCATCGGAATCCAAGCTCAAGCAATTCGCCGATGACCTGGCTCCAAAGCTCGAAAAGCTGCCGGGCATCGCGTTCGTCGAAAACCGCCGCCCAACGGAGTTTTTCGAGAAGCGCGCGCTCTACTACATGGATACGGCGGACGTCCGCGCGATCGAGGAACGCGTCAAAGACCGAATCGCCTACGAGCGTGAGAAGCATAGCCCCTTCTCGCTCGGTCTCGAAGAGGAAGTACCTTCGCTCGACTTCTCCGACCTGGAGCGCAAGTACTCCGGTCGGGCTCACCAGCGGCTGCAAGGCTCGGGCGATCCGTACTACTACAGCCCTACTGACCAGCTCATTGCCGTGCTCGCCAAACCGGCGGAAAGCTCGACCGACCTGGGGTTCGCTCGACAGGTAGTGACTCACGTCGAGCATGCCGTGCAGTCGATGGACCTCAGCCGATATGGCCCCGATTTTCGCTGGGATATTACGGGCACCTTCAAGAAAAAGCTCGACCAACAGGCTCAAATTACCAGCGACATCCAGCGGGCGTCGACCTTGGCACTGCTCGTGCTGATGCTGCACGTCATGCTGCATTTCCGCAGCTTTCTTGCGCTCGGGCCCTGCCTGCTGCCAGTCGTCCTGGGGCTGGGCTGGACTTATGCGCTCGTGACGGTCGCCTATGGCGAGGTGAATCTCCTAACCGGTTTCTTGGGAGCGATCTTGGGCGGGTTGGGAACGGAGCACGGGATCCACCTGTTGACACGATACCGAGCTTTGCTAGCCGAGGGTGCTGACTCGAACCGGGCCATTCGCGAAACCTTTCAAAGCACCGGCGCCTCGGCCTTCTTCGCGGCGCTGGCGGCGGCCCTGACGTTCAGCGCGCTTTCCATTTCCGAATTTCGCGCATTTCGCGAGTTCGGTATCATCGCTGCCTTCGGCATGCTGCTCGCGGTGCTGGCGTTCGTCTGCCTGTTCCCCGCGCTCATACGGCTGGTGGGCAGCACGCGCTGGCGACCCCGCGCGGCCCCTCGAGCGTCGGCACCCCGCGACCTGGCCGCAGGGCTCGTCAAGTATCACCGCACGATCTTCGTGCTCTCGCTAGGGGCGATGGCGATTCTCGCCATCGAGGCTCCAAGCGTGCGTTTCAACCACGATTTTTCCGCATTAGACGACATCGAGTTGCCGTCGGTATCCCTGGACCACGCCGTCAATCGGGTCATCGGGTACTCGCAAACTCCGGTCGTCATCATGACCGACACCGCTCGAGCGGCCCGCGAAGCTGCCGGCCAGCTCGAACAGCGCAAGCAGCACCTCGGCGAGGCATCGACCATCGACTTCGTGCTGAGCGTCGACAAGCTGGTGCCCCAGAACCAAGGCGAGAAGCACCAGATCTTGCAGCGAATGCATGCGGAGCTGGCGAGCCTCGACGCCGAACGCGTCAGCGCCGAGCTGCGCGAACAGTTCGACCGCGCCGTGAAGCTGACCTCGACCCCGCCCTTCACCCTGGCCGATCTGCCACGCTCGCTGCTGGCGCGATTCGAGCCCACGGCCCGCCGAAACGAGGGGCTCGTGCTGGCCTACTCGCGTGTCAGCATGTCCGATGCTGCCGCTCTGCAGCGGCTCGCCAGCGAGGTGCGCGACCTGCCGCTCGGCAACGGCCAGCGCGTCTCCGCTGCCGGCGAGTCCATGATCTTGGTCGACATCTTGGACATGGTCTCCCGCGAGCTGCCCGTGATCTTGGCGGCAGCCGTGGTCCTGGCTCTGCTCGTGGCACGCCTGGCCATGGGGCGCCTACGCACGGCGCTCTTGTGCTTGCTGCCTACCATGCTGTCGCTGGTGGGTCTGCTTGGCGCGATGACCTTGTGGGACGTGCCCTTCAATTATCTGAACATCGTGGTGATCCCCGTGTTCATCGGCACCACGATTGACGCCGGTGTGCACCTGATGGCCCGACTCTCGTCTTCCGGGGTGAGCTTCGTCGAGGTGTTCCGTGAAACGGGCAGATCGATCACCGGAGGGCTCGTCGCCAGCGCCATCGGTTTCGGCGCCCTCGTGATGGCGCATCACCCTGGGTTGCGGTCCATCGGCACGCTCGCGAACCTGGGCTTCGCCGTCAACTGGGCGCTAACGCTCGTCGGCTTTCCCGCCTTCTTGCTCTGGTTGAATTCTGCTGAGCGAAAACGCGAGTCCGAGCGATTGGCAGTCGCTGGCTCCACCAACGAGCGCATATCAGCCGAACCGGTAACCCGTCGTCCTAATTTTTGAGTCGTGATTTCCCCGTCTTTATCCGGGCGCATCGACGACCGTATGGTACCCATGCTTCGAATGGACAAGAGGTCGTGAAGCAGCGTGTCGTTAGTTTGACCGTACTCGTCGCCGCGCTCGGCTACTTCGTAGACATCTACGACCTGGTCCTGTTCAGCGTCGTGCGCGTGGCAAGCCTGAAGGGCATTGGCATTCCCGACGATCAGTTGCTGGACGCCGGAGTTCTGCTCCTGAACATGCAGATGGGGGGCATGCTGCTGGGCGGGCTTTTGTGGGGTGTGCTGGGCGACAAGCGCGGGCGCTTGAGCGTGCTGTTCGGCTCGATCTTCCTGTACTCCGTGGCGAACATCGCGAACGGTCTCGTCTCGTCGCTGGGCGCCTACGCGGTGCTCCGCCTGATCGCGGGGATCGGATTGGCCGGCGAGCTCGGGGCGGGCATCACGCTCGTGGTCGAGATCATGCCGCGCGAGTCACGAGGCTACGGCACCAGCATCGTCGCCGCGGTCGGCATCTTGGGGGCGGTGGTCGCTGCGCTGGTCGCTGACGCGTTGCCATGGCGGGCTGCCTACTTCGTCGGCGGCGGAATGGGACTGGTCCTGTTGCTGCTTCGGATCGGTATCGCGGAATCGGGCCTGTTCGAACAACTGAAGCGCGCCTCGTTGCAGCGCGGCAACTTCTCGATGTTGTTCAAACACCGCCAGAAGGCCATGCGCTACATCAGTGTGATACTAGTGGGCGTTCCCATCTGGTACGTGGTTGGCATCTTGGTCACGTTTTCGCCCGAGCTGGGGCGGGCAATGGGCATGGTGGAACCGCCAAGCGCGGGGCGCGCCATCATGTTCTGCTACATTGGGCTCGCCATTGGCGATCTGGGGAGCGGCTTCATCAGCCAGTGGATCGGGAGCCGCAAACGCGTCGTTGCCGCGTCTCTTACCCTCAACCTGATTGCTATCGGCGTTTACTTCAGCGCTGCCCACACTTCGCTACCGTTCTTCTACGCGGTCTGTGGCCTGCTCGGAATCGCCGCTGGTTACTGGGCCGTTTTCGTCACGATGGCCTCGGAACAGTTCGGAACGAACATCCGTGCCACAGTGACCACCACGGCCCCTAACTTCGTGCGTGGTGCGGTGGTGCTACTGACCTCCGTGTTCCAACAGCTGAAGCCCGTGCTTGGGGTGACGGGGAGCGCGTTTGCCGTGGGTGCCACGACGCTCGTCATTGCTTTCGTGGCGCTACGAGGCCTCGACGAAACCTACGGTCGCGATCTCGATTACATCGAGACCTGAAACACTCACTCCGAGATCCGCGGATGTGAACCAACCTACGTCGGTGTAGTTGTCGTCGTCGCGACGCAGAGCGCGCCAATGATCATTTGACAAGGGTTCGGGCGGTTGCTTTCCTCATTCGTATGCGTGCCACTTTCGGCCGCTACGAGCTCTGCAAGGGGTGCTCACGTCTCGCGGTGTCTGCGCTCTTCTGCTGGCTCGCCCTGACGCTGCTCGCTCGGCACGCCAGCGCACAATCCGGCACAGCGACGGCAGCAGGGCCGGCAGCGTCCGCCCGCGCCCCCGCGCCGAATCCCGCCACGCCTTCATCGGCTTCCGCTCCGGCTGCCAGCTCGGCTGAGCCGCCTCGGTCCGAATCCGCTGCAGACGTGCCCAACGGCGCCAAAGAGCCGCCCCAACCAGCGAAGCCGGAGAGCTCCTCGCTCCAGCTCCAGCACCTGGAGGAGCTGGCGACGAACCTGGAGCGCCTTGGACAAGGAAAGCTCGATGATCACGTCTCGCCAGCGTCCTTGTTCACCGTAGACTTGGAGGATGCGGAGGCTGTCCGCCTCGAAGTACGAAGGCTAGCCGCCATTGTCGAGGCAGCTGACGATCAAGAAGCAAGTGCCGAGCACGGAGAGCCTGCTGACGCTACCGCTACCGCCGCTCCGGCGATCGATCCGGCGCTTTGGGAGGCTAGCCTCGAAGTCGACCGTGCGCGCTTGTCCTTCTTGCGGCTGCCGCCGGAAGAAAGGCAAAGGCTCCTCGAGGAGCATGCAGATCGCCAAAAGGCGGCGGCAGGCGACACCGCGCAGCGCGCACTGAACGACACGAGGGACAAAGCGCATGCAGCCGAAAAGGCACGACAGGAGGCGCTCCGCGCTGCCAAGCAAGCGCGCACCGAAGCGGCTCGCCTGATTGTCGAGGAGAAGGCTCGTTTGCTGGACATCACCAAGCAGCAAGCCGACTACGAGGCAGAGCTGTTGAAGGAAAAACAGGCGCTAAAGGCACGGCAGGAAGCCTTTCTGGGGTTGCAGCGCCAGGTGCGCGAAGCCGTCAAGGCGCCGCACGACACGACCCCAGAGGGCATGAATGCCTTGTACGATCGCGTGCGGGCAGCCTTGCGTGAAGCGCGTACGGCGTTGGCCTCCGTCACCCACACCTTGGTGAGCGGTGTCGACCCAGCCCCGGAGCCCGGGGGTGATCGGCTCAGCCACGTCCCTTCCGACATCGACAAGGCAGGTGTCGAACAACTGCGGCGTAAGCTTGCTACCGAGGCCGACCGCCTCGAAGCGCAACGCGCCGCGCTGATGCACGAGCTAGGCGCCGAGCTCTACGACGAGGTCGTTGGATTCAACTCTAGCCGGCTGCTGCTGCTCTCCCACGTGTCGGACGAAAAGCGGGCCGCAATCACGGGCTTGGGTCCGGCCGGCATCGATCAAGCCCTCGGCGAAGCTGAGCAGGTCAGCGTTGTATTGCGGTATCACCTGGCCGCCACGTTGGATTGGGCAGCGCGCATGCAGGCGCCCGGAGCGGGGCGCGGTCAATCCGCCGTCGCGGCGGGTATCCAGGCATTGAAATGGCTGGTTCCGCTGCTCGTATTCGTTTGGTGGCGGCGCCGTGCGGAGCGGGGCCTCTTGCTATTACAAGAATGGCTGACCAACTCTCGAGCTCGTCGTGGCGTGGCACCTGGCCGCGCAGAAGCGTTCGTCGAGTACCTGCGCCGCGTCCGGTCGACCGCAGAGTGGCTGATCCTCATGTGGGTGGCCGTCGCTTTGTTGCCGGTGAGCGCCGCCGGGTTGCTCGAAGTGAAGCTGCTGCAGCAGATCGTCACCTGGTCGCTCGGTGGCTCTCTGGTCGTCAAGACGCTCGACTCCATCGCCGGCAGGCACGCCGAGCATCACGAGCACGGCGGTCACTCGCAAACGGCTCGACTCCGTTTGCGCTCGCTACGCCTGGTCGGGCGTGTGGTCGTTGGTTTCGGGCTGCTCTTGGCCTTGACCGGCGAGCTCGTCGGCAAGGGCACGATCTACGGCTGGGTATTTCGCGGCTGTTGGTTTGCCGCAGTACCCGTGCTGTTCATCGTGGTGCGCTGGTACGCCCCCGTCATCTTCGAGCGCATCGGCAACAAGCGCAAGCAAACCGCCCTGGAGCGCTGGATCATCCAGAATCAGGGAGGCTGGTACGGCTTCTTCGCGGCCGGCTTGGGTGGGGCACTGCTGCTAGCCAGTGGCAGCTATCGAGTCGCCAAGCTATGGCTCACCGACTTCGAGCTCTCACGTCGCATATTGGCGTACCTGTTCAGAAAAGAAATCAACAAGTACGCCGGCAATCGCGCCGAGCTCGTCCTCAGGCCCCTGCCACCTGAGCTGGCCGACAAGCTCAGCCCCGAGCGGTTTTCGACGTCGCTGGTTCCCAGCGTAGCAGACGCTCAGGCAGAGCAATTGACCGCCTGCATCGATGCACCAGGTGGCGGTGTGTTCGCGATCGTCGGCGAGCGAGGCGCCGGCAAATCCACGCTGCTTGCTCGTGTCGAGCAGCAGGCGCAGCGGGTCAAGGTCGTGCATTGCCCGTTCGGTGGCATCGAACGCTTTCGCACTTCGCTATTGCAGACGCTGGGAGGGGGCGCCCAGGCGCCATTGGAGCGCGCGGCCGAGCTCGCCGAAAAGGATGCTCGAGGGCACGGCATCTTGGTCGACGATGCGCACCGCTTGATCAGCCCCAGCATGGGAGGCCTCGCCCATTTCGATCACGTGCTGCAGGTGGTGCGCCAGCACAGCCAGCACACCAGCTGGGTTTTCGCCTTCGACGAGAGAATTTGGCAGTTCTTGGAGCGCATGCGCGGCTCACACCCGCTCTTCGACAAGGTGATTTACCTGGATGCTTGGCGCGAAGCGGGGATCGTCAAGCTCTTGACCCAACGCTCGAGAGACGCCGAGCTAAAGGCGAGCTTCACCCACTTGCTCGGCGACTTGCCCAGCGACGCCGATGAGATCGACGTGGCCGACGCACTCCATCGCACCGAAGCAGCCTACTACCGGTTGATTTGGGATTATGCCGGCGGCAACCCCGGAGTTGCGCTGACGGCATGGCGCGATTCCTTGGGAATCGACCCTTCGGGGCAGGCCAACGTCAAGGTATTTCGAGCGCCGGACGCCGAAGACCTCGAAGGGCTTCCCGAAAATGCGAGCTTCGTGTTCCGCGCCATCGTGCAGCTCGAGCGAGCCAACATCGAGCAGATCTGCCACGCGACTGGTATCGCCAAGCACGAGGTGCAAGACGCTGTCCGCTTCGGTTTGGCGCGCGGGTATTTCGAGATTGACGAAGACGGTTATGGCGTCACCTGGCCGTGGTTCAGAGCCATCACGCGTTTTCTCACCCGGCGGCACCTGCTGGTTCCGCGACGCAAGGAGAGCCACGCATGAACGCTCGGAGCGGAGCTCGCCTCGTGCAGCGACTGCCGCGCTGCGCCGTGGTCGCAACGCTCGTCACGTGGGCCCAGCCGGCCTTCGCTCAGGACACCCCTGACTTCACGAAGCTGGCCGGGTTCATTCGTTGGGGCGGCGTGTTCTTTTCGATATTCGTGGTCATCGGCGCACTGGTGGTGCTGCGCCTGATCTCGTCGGTCGCGACCCGACTGAGCACGCGCTTCAGTGCCAGGCGCCTGCTGT
>CBFGRJ010000016.1:0-39656 GCA_965651135.1 uncultured Myxococcales bacterium | reverse complement strand
GAGACCGGGAGCGAACCCTTTCGCGATGTGCTGCACGACCAGGACCGGCACGGGGAACGTCTCCGGAAGCGCCTGGAGGATCCGGCGGATCGCCGCGGGGCCGCCGGTCGACGCGGCGAGCGTGACTAGGCGCGGATGCTTGGGCGCTACGACCCGCGGCCGGGGTGGGATACCACGTCGATCCGGCCGCCCATTTCTTCGACGATAC
Source organism: uncultured Myxococcales bacterium (assembly GCA_965651135.1). Lineage (GTDB taxonomy): Bacteria > Myxococcota_A > Polyangia > Polyangiales > Polyangiaceae > JAICQQ01. Next base: position 39,448 of record CBFGRJ010000016.1, on the reverse strand, counting down.
GCTGGCTAATCGCAAGACCGAGACCGGTCCCCCGGTCTTTCGTGGTGAAGAAGGGCACGAACAGGTTCTTGAGGACCTGAGGTGCGATGCCTGCCCCATCGTCCCGCACCCAGATTTCGACCCACTCGTCGCGCCCAGAGCCGCTGTGGCAGCGGGTGCCTATTCGAACGACCCCCCGGCCATTCATGGACTGCATGGCATTGCGCACCAGGTTCATCAGTACCTGGCGAAGCTGCTCCGCATCCACCCTGACCAGGGGCACCCCGGGGTCTAGCTCCGTGGCGAGTGTGCAGCCCCCGCGGTCACGCTCCATGACTTGCAGGGTACGATGCACGATCGCGTTGACATCCATCGCCCCCGGGTTGCCTTTCGAAGGCCGCGCATAGTCGAGCACGGATCCCACGACGCGATCGAGCCGGTCCACCTCTTCGAGAATGATGCTGACGAACTCGCGCTCCTGCGAGCCCAGCTGTGAGCCCCCCTCCTGATCCCCGAGCAGTTGCGCGGCGCCTTTGATGGCTCCCAACGGGTTCTTCACCTCGTGAGCCAAACCAGCCGCCATCTGTCCCAGCGCGGTCAGGCGATCGCGCTCGCGCATGCGCTTGTATTGACGCGAGTTTTCTACGACGACCGAAATCTGTACGGCCAAGGCCTCGAGCAACGCCACCTCGTCCGCGCTGAACGCATCGGTCACGCGATCGTCAGCCACCAGGAGCACCCCGAGCAGTGTCTGGCCCTCGCCGTGCAGACTCAGGCATACCCCCGCCCGGAAAGGCCCCAAGACCTCGCTCGCGGCGAGCAGCCTATCGCTGGCCTCTGCTTCGCGGCTCTGCCCGGAACGCCGAGCCTCCGCGGCTTCTTCTTGTACCTGTTCGAGCGCGACGGAAGCTACCTCCTCCAGGCGGTCGAAGAGCGGCCGCCCTAGCGCTCGCTCGATGCGCGGAGGTGCATCGGGGCCGAACGACGCGAGCAGCTCGAAATCGGAACCGATCGGATCACGCAAGTAGAGCGCTGCGGCCGTTGCCCGGCGCGAAGCCTCCAACGCGGCCATGACGACCTGACCTAGCTCGTCCACCTCCAAGACGTGGACCAAATCGGCCCGAGCATTCGCCACGGCGCGCTCCAGATCGACCCGCTCACGGAAGAAAGCCTTGTGGATATAGCTGTTTGCCTTTTCGCGCAGCGGCTCGAACAGCACCAAGATCAGCAGAGTCGCCAAAAACGCCCCCAGATACATGGTCTCGAAGCCGCCGAACAGCACCACGAACACATAGAAGATGGCCGCCAAGCAGGCAGCCAACGCGGTCAACACGCTGACCTGACCCAGTACCTCGTAGGCGTCCACCAGCCTTTGCCGGCTCAACGACTCCGAGAGCACGAACAAAAACAAGATGCTCAGCACGGCCCCAATCGGGGCCATATCGAATCCAATGAACCAGAGAAAGTCCGCCAACGAGGCGGCTGCCGCAGAAGCGCCGAGCACCACCAAAAAGCGCACGCGGCGCTTCGTCGTCCGCGAGCGGCTGGCCTCACCATGCGCCGCTAGGAGCCACAGACCAGCGGTCAGCAGGCCAAACACGTACAGCATGACGCTGCTTCGCACCCACCAGTCCTGATGCTGCGGCAAGAGCACCAGAATCAGCATCGGCACCATGAGTAGCGCAGCCACTCGCAGCAGGGTGGACCGCCCCTTTTCTGCGGGCATGATCGACTCGAATAGGTGCAGTGCGAACTGCGGCAACAGCACCGCAAGCATGGCGGTAAAGCGCGCCCATACGTCGGCGCGCATGAAGTGGTATAGCCACTGCGCCAAGTACCAAAGCCCTATGTCAGCCGCGAATGCCGCGAACAGCCATTGCCGGCGCCCCGGCTTGCTGCGCAGCAGGATGGAGACGGCGATCGCCAGCGCGAGCGCCCCGCAAAAAAGCGAGGTTCTTGTGCGAAGGTCGCCTGCTGCCGGTGCGTCACCCACGAGATCGTAAGCGTAAGCCAGGAGCCGGGTCGCCGCCAACTGGGCCGCGCAGGGCCCATTGGTCCAGCGGGTTGCGGCCTAGCGGCGCGAGCCCAAAGCCCTACTCGAAGGCTGGGAGGAGCACAATCGATCGAGCAGCTCGCTCAAACGAACGGTCGCGAACGCGCTCGCGTAGTCCGCCATGGCATAGGGCAAGATCAAGCGGTCGCCGTGCACGATTGCGCCGCACGAATAGACCACGTTGGGGACATAGCCCTCACGTTCGTTCTCGTTGGGGGTCATGAGCGGGTCGCGCAGGCGCCCGATGACACGAGTCGGGTCATCGAGATCCAGAAGAATGGCCCCGATGGAATACTTGCGCATGGGCCCTACCCCATGCGTCAACACGAGCCAGCCCGCCTCAGTCTCCAGCGGGGAACCACAGTTGCCGAGCTGCAAGAATTCCCAGGGATAGGTGGGTTGGATCAAGAGCGTGCGCTCGTACCAGAAGTACAAGCTGTCCGAAAACATCAGGAATAGGTTCTCGTTGTCCTGCCGTGACAGCATCGCATAACGCCCGCCGATGCGGCGCGGGAACAAAGCCATCCCCTTGTTCGTGGCTTGTGGCCCGCTCAAGGTTCTCATCCTGAAGCGCAAAAAGTCGTCCGTCGTGAGCAGCTGAGGGAACATCATGCGCCCGTCCCATGCGGTGTATGTCGCGACGTAATAACTCGTACCATCGTCCTCGAAGAATTGGACGAACCGCGCATCTTCGATGCCATTGATCTCCGTGGGCGAGTGGGGGAATAACACGCGCTCGCTGATGTCTGTCCCGCGTAGGTAGTCGATGTCGTAGTTGGCTCGTGCCAGTGCTCGCACCAGCTCTGCAGTGTTGGTTGGCGACTCCGTCCGCTGCCGCCCCTCCGCCGTGATGATTTCGAGATTGGCCTCGAGTTGTCGAAAGGTAAAGCTCTCGTCCAAGCGCGCCAGCAGCCGCAGCGCGAAATCGTCGAGCAAACCGCGCTCGAAAAGCATGCGCCGAAACACCTGCCTGGAGTACGGCGCATCTTCGATGATTTCTGGCACGGTGACGAGGGGTTGAGCTGGATCCATATTGATCAATCCCTCGCTGTCGATGACGCCTGAACGAAACGTGATGCACGAAAGGTGTCCCTCGCCGACTGCACGCAGGCTGAGAACGAAACGGCGCGACCCGCTCGGAAGTCCCGATTGATCGGGATGCCAAACGATGGACGGATTGAAGAGCGCGGATGACTCGAGAGCGTACTCTTGCGTAAACGACGCACCCAACAGCAACCGCCTGGCTCGGGACACTTCGGCATCGGTCACCAGATATTGGCGAACCTGCTCGAAACGGCGCTCGAACAGCGCCTCCAAATCATGGTGCCGGCCGTCGAATTCTCGAAACACGCCTTCCAGCTGCCGCAGGACCTCGGAATCCTCCAGAGACATGACGCGAGCGACGATCTTGATACCCCGCTCAGGGGGAGGGCCAAATGGTCGAAACAAGACCCGACGAGGATTCGGGGTAAGCACCGCAGCGCAGCGTTCGACCTTCATTGGCACCTCATTTTACCCAACGGATTGCCTCCTGGCAGCCTCGTGGTTCGCTCGCAAGACACTGGTAGAAGCACGATCGCTTTCCTCCGGGCGTGCGAATGCCCTCAGTGCGTCCTGCAGCAATCGCATTTCTGCCAGAGCCAGCAGAAACGACAGCGTCGACTCTGCCCCCTGGTTGCTGTTTGCGCGGTCGACGTGGAGCGCGTCCCGACACCCGCCGGTGGTGATGTCGTAGAGGGGAACACCGACGTCATTCTTGCCCAAGAACCACTCGAAGCTGGTCTGCGCCAGCTCCAACCAACTCTTTTCGTTGGTGGTTCGAAATGCCTCGATACAAGCGCTAACGGTGGCTCCAGCTTCGATGGGTTGCTGATCGAATCGCGCGCGACGCTCACCCCGCGGGTAGAAACCCTCGGAACCAATCGGCTGAAGGTGTCCCCCCTCTTGGGCGACCTGCACCGACATGAGCCAATCCAAGCTCTCCAGGCCGACACGGCGCGCGCGCTCGTCCGCACCGCTGCGAGCTGCCGCCAACAATCCATGACACAGGCGCGCGTTGGCATACGTGAGCTGATCTTCGAACCAACGCCATTTCGGAGTCGAGTGCTTTTCGTAAGCGCCGAGCAGACGAGCCACCAGCTCATCGCGAATCCCACACACGGTTCGGTCGCCCGGCAAGCGGCGCAGGTATTCCTGAATTCCGAGCAGTGCGAATGCCCATGGCCTCAAATGCTCGGAGCTTGGAACCAACGACAGCGTACTTGGAAACAGCTCCGCCGCCCAGTGTTGCAAGCCCGGGTGCTTCGAGCGACCCACGCATACGCCGAGCGCCCACACGGCGCGAGCATGGGCGTCATCGGCGCCTACCTCTTCCAACCAGCGTCGATCGAAACCCATGAAGTTACGGAACTTGCCTAGCTCTCGATGATACGCGTAGTCGACGAACGCCGCGTACCGGCTGCCCAAACGCTCGAGCTCTTCGGAGCCTTCATCCAGATCTTCGAGCAGAACGCAAAGGATGAGCCCTCGTGCGTTGTCGTCGGTGCAGTACCCTTCTTCGAGCCGCGGCAACGTGTAGCGCGCATGCTGCAATAGGCCTGTGTTATCGGAGAGTCGCGCCAGATGAGTAAGCTTGAGCTTCGGCAACGCCAGCCCTTGCTCGTGGAGAGTGCGCACGGTTTGAAGCACGGGCGTGGAGACGGGGCGACTCTTTCGCGCTTCGATGAATGACTGGACGTAGCGGTGTGCAACGTTGCTCCACACCATTTCGCGACCCAGCATATAGGCACGCTTGCGCATGGCGTGCAGACGCGACTCGTCCGCCAATAGCGAAATGACGGCATCGGCAATGGCACCCGGGTCCCGAAATGGCACCAAGACTCCGCGGTCGTTTGCCAAAAGCTCGGCCGCATGCCAGTAGGGAGTGGAGACCACGGCTTTGCCACAGCCAAACGCGTAAGCCAGCGTCCCCGAGGTGATCTGGGCCTCGTGAAGATACGGTGTGATGTAGATATCCGCTGCCGCCAGGAACTGCTTGAGCTCTTCGATATCCACGAAGCGATCGTAAAAGACGACGTTCTTCGATACGCCTAGGTCTTTGGCGAGACGCTCGAGCCCGATGCGGTACAATTCGCCTCCCTCGCGCACCAGGTTGGGATGTGTCGCGCCCAGCACGATATATACGACCTCTGGGTAGGCACGCATGATCGCAGGAAGTGCCCTGAGCGCGTATTCGATGCCCTTGTTCGGGGACAGCAGCCCGAACGTCAACAGCACGCGTTTGCCTTCGACCCCGTATTGGTCCTTGTAGAAGTTCGGATCGACGAAGGGCATGTCGGGAATGCCGTGCGGAATCACGTCGATCTTTTGCTGGTCCACCTGATAGGTTTCCGTCAGGAGCTCTCGACCCTTCTCGGTCATCACCACCAGCCGTGCCGACAGTGCGTCGAGCTCTTGGGTTACCCTTCGCTGATCGGGGTTCGGGTGCTGCAAAACGGTGTGTAACGTAGTCACCACCGGTGCTCGCAAGTCACGCAACAGACCCAAGATGTGTTGACCCTCGGGGCCACCATAGATCCCGAACTCGTGCTGAAGGCATACTACATCGACGTTGCTGAAGTTCAAGAAGTCCGCCGCTTGCCGATACGCCTTCGCATCCCGAGCCGGGAACTCGAAGCGGACTTCCGGGGGATAGGGGTAGCCCTCGTCGATATCGTTCACGGGTACGACGATGCAATCCGTGTCCGGGTACTGCGCCGCAATGGCCGCACGCATGTCGCTCGTGTACGTAGCGATGCCACATTGACGAGGCGTGTAGTCCGAGACGAAAGCTATCTTTCCAAGCTGTTCAACTGCAGGCATTCGGTCTCTCCTTTCTAGCTGCCGAGCGGCGGGCGCGGATGATCGAGACAAAGGTCGACCAAATCGTCGATGCGGACCGTACCAACACACATGACGGTGTCGGCTCCGCCCCAGTACAACTTCAACGTGCCGTCCGCCTCGGGTACGGCACCGCACGTGAATACCACGTTGTGCACGTATCCGGTGCGCTCCCACGGATCTTCGGGCTGCAAGATCCATTCGTCGGCAACACCGAGAACGCGAGCCGGATCGTCGAGCGCGTGCAACGCGACCCCCAAGCGGTACACCGCGCCATCCATGGTTTGGAAGACCCCGTGAAAAATATCGAGCCAGCCCCGCGGCGTGCGCACCGGCGTGGCGCCCGGCCCTACCTTCATTTCGTCCCAGTGATAGGTCTGAGGTGCAATGATACGTCTGCTCGCGCCCCAATGGATCAGGTCCGGAGATTCGGAAACCCAAATCGACCATGGCACGATGTCGGTATGAGGCCGCTCCAACCGCCAGTAACGACCGCCGATTTTCTCGGGAAAGAGCACGACGTTGCGCGAGTCGGACGGTGTGATCAGGCTGACCCTATCGACACTACCGAAGTCGCGAGTGCGCGCGAGCCCTATTCGCACGCCATGCGCCGAGTAAGCACTGTAGGTGATATAGTAGTAGCCCTCGAGCCAACAAAGTCGCGGATCTTCGACGCCATACGCTTCGTATTCGGCGAAGACGCCCTCGGTCGAGGGTTCCATGAAGGGCTGTGGATGCACCTTGAAGTGAAACCCATCGCTGCTTTCGGCCAAGCCGAGCAGTGAGCGACCGTTGCGGCGATGTGCGCGGAACAACATCACATAGCGTTCTTGGTGCTTGACGACTGCCGCGTTGTGCACCGTTTCTACGACGTAGGGAACGTCGTCCTTCGTTAGAATCGGATTTCCCGAATAGCGCTCGACGTTGACACTCACGATTCCCTCCCGGTGATCTGCCGATAAACCCTCACATAATCGTCGACCATGCGATCGACGCTGAAACGCCGTTCGACATGCGAGCGGCATTGCTTTCGATCGAGTTCTGATACTCGTGCCACGGCCTGAACGGCATCGTCCACGCTCGTGGTCAAGAACCCCGTCACACCGTGCTCGATGACTTCAGGCATACTGCCACGACGGAAAGCCACGACCGGCGTTCCACAGGCCATCGCCTCCACGACCGACAATCCAAACGGCTCTTCGAAGCTTATCGGGTGCAACAAACAGAACGCTCCACCCAGCAGGCGATCTCGCTCGCGCGGCCCGACGCTTCCAACGAAGCGAATCCGATCGCCGTCGAGCGCAGGTTCGACATAGCTTCGAAAATAATCGCGGTCCTGAATGATGCCTGCGACGACCAGCGGCCTTTGGGTACGCTTTGCGATTTCGATGGCCTCGCGGGCACCCTTGTCCGGGTGAATTCGCCCAAGAAACAACAGGTAGTCACCAGACGCCGGCTCGAACGAGAACAGAGAAAGGTCGATGCCGTGGTAGATCGTCGCCGCGTAGCTCAGGGTCGGGTGGCGGTCCGCATTACTGATGGCCACATAGTGCACTCGGCCGTCGTACTTCTGATATACGGGCAAGATTTTGGATGAAGAAAAGCCGTGAATGGTCGTGACTACGGGCGTGTCGACCAACGCGGAATACGACAACGGCAAGAAATCGAAATGGTTGTGGATGAGGTCGAAGCGGCGGGCCTGCTCGAAACAGTGAGAAATATGTAGCGACTCCATCACTTTGGCGTCCAAGCTCCGGTCTTCTTCGTACCCGGTTGGGCACACGGCTTCGAGCCGAGCACGCGTGACCGAGTCCTGAGTCGCAAACAGGGTGACGTCGATGCCACGCTCCACGAGCCCTTCGGTGAGAAGCGATGTCACCGCTTCCCAAGGGCCGTAGTGGCGCGGGGGTGTCCTCCACGCGATCGGCGCCAGCATGGCTACTCGCATGGCCCGCAAAGTAGCGCAGCCCCTGCGCAAAGCAAGAGCAGTCATACAAACCCATCATGTATTGCGCCGAGCACACTGAACGCATTGCATCGTTCGAAGGTCAACGCTCCGGCAACACTACGTGTTGATCGACTCACGCAACTGGGTCGAATGGAAGTGAGAACATTGGTGGTTCAGGTCGGCCGACGCTGCAGCTATCGCGAACGTCGCTCACGTACTGATTCCGTGCACGGACACTGAACATCAGGCCGAGGATTCGTGAGCGTGTCGCCTCGATGCAGAGTATTCCGATGAGTCACCGGTACCCCAAGCGCCGGCGTCCAAGCTGCGGGCGCTTGGCGGTGTGTTTTGCTTCTAACCACGAAGTTGCACGTGTCAATGTGCGCTCGAAAGAAACGTGTTCGCCACCTCTTGCCCGCGCCAAAACTCGACCTATGCTAGCGGCCAGCTGCCATCGAGAAGGAGGTGAAACCGATGCAATCTACGGCTACTACGGCTATGGGTGCAGTGAGTCAGCGGGTTCGCGGCGCCTTCGACGCGGTCGAGTTGAAGGCCTGGCGCGCGGCGCGCACGCTGCTCTCCAGCGCTAGAACCGTTACAGGCAGCCTGAACCAAGGGATTCAGGCAGCCCTCGGCCAGCTCGAAGAGCGCGCCGCACGCGCCTTGCAGGAGCGGGAGCAGGCTCGCCCTAGCGGGCCGCAACAATCCCCCGAATCCGAAAACGGTGTCGGCACTATGCCCGGCGCCCGCGACGCCGCTTGAGTCCTTGGCGCGCGGGTGGCTCTTGCACGCAACGCAACGGGCACCCCGCGCGTCCTACAGGGTCCCCGTCGGTCTGAGTCTGCGGATATCGGATTGTTTCAGGAACGCAAGGCAGCGCTCGGAGTCGAGGGGCGGACTGAAGAAGTAGCCTTGCCCGATATCGCACCCCTGCGCCTTCAAAAACTCGGCCTGTTCGCCTGTTTCGACGCCTTCGGCGACAACCGTCAAGTCGAGACTCCTGGCCATGGCGATGATGGCCGTCGAGATAGCCGTATCGTTGACTTCGCTGGGCACTCCCTGGATGAACGAGCGATCGATCTTCAGGTAGTCGATGGGAAACCGCTTGAGATAGCTGAGGGAAGAGTATCCGGTCCCGAAATCATCCACAGCGATCTGCACTCCCATTGCCTTGAGCGCATGCAGCGTGCGGCGTGTGGGGTCGGTGCTCTCGATCAGGCTGCTCTCGACCATTTCGATGCCCAAACAAGCAGGCGCCACGCCCGCTTCGCTCATGATGCGCTCGAACAGCTCCGGCAGGGAGGCGTCCTTCAACTGCTGGGGAGTCAGATTGATGCTGACCCTGATCGCGTAGCCGAGGGCACTTTGCCAAGCAGCAATCTGCTCACAGGCTGCTCTGAGCACCCACTGACTAATGGGGATGATCAGACCTGTTTCTTCGGCGAGCGGCAAGAACACGTCGGGCGTGATCAGGCCACGTTCCGGGTGACGCCAGCGAATCAGCGCCTCTACGCCGAGTACACCGCCCGTGCGCAGCGAAACGAGCGGTTGATAGTGCAGCACGAATGCATCGTTCTCGAGCGCGCGACGCAGCCCAGCTTCCAAGCTCAGCCGTTCCATCGCCTGATCGTGCATTCTTGCGTCGAACAGCTCGTGTCTAGCCCGGCCACGAGTTTTGGCACTGTACATGGCGGTGTCTGCGTCGCGTAGAAAATCTTCGGCACGTTCATAGCGCTCGGAGCTCAGCGTGATGCCGATGCTGGCGGACGTGAAGACTTGATGCCCTTGGATATAGAAGGGGGCGCTGAGCGCTTCCTGCACGCGCTCGGCCACCGGCACGGCCTCTTTGAGACTGTCTACGTCGGAGACCACCAGAGCGAACTCGTCACCTCCGAGCCGCGCCACGGTGTCTGCTTCACGCATACAATCCACGAGGCGTCTTGCAATTTCTACCAAGAGCTGGTCCCCGCTTTGATGTCCCAGACTGTCATTGATGGTCTTGAAGCGATCCAGATCGAGAAACAAGACCGCGAAGCGCGTACCGTCGCGCCGGCAGCGACGTATCGCCTGCTCGAGCCGATCGGACAAAAGCGCCCGATTGGGCAGGCCGGTGAGCGCATCGTGCAGCGCGGCGGTTCGCAGCTGCTCTTCTGCCAGTTTGCGGGCAGTGATTTCGGCTTGTGACCCCGCCACACGCACTGGGCTACCCTCGTCGTCGAAAACCGCCACGCCTCGACACAAAACCCAACGCGGCTGTCCATCCATGTGGATCACGCGATACTCGTGCTCGATGTGCGCCTTGGCGCCCGACAAGTGGTCCTCCAAAGCAGCCTTCAGCCCGGGCAAGTCCTCCGGGTGTACGCGTGAGAACCAATCCTCGACATGTCCCGTCATGTCGTCGTCGCCGCATCCCAAGATTGCCTTGTAGCGAGCAGAACAGTAGAAGTCACCCGTCGCAATGCTCCAATCCCACAGCCCGTCGTTGGCGCCCCGCGCGGCGAGTGCGTAGCGCTCCTCGCTCTCTCTCAGGGTTTTGGCGATGTGGCGCTCTCGCTCGAACCCTTCGCGCAACGACTTGAGTAGCTCATCACGATCCATCGAAGCGCTCAAGAGCGCGGCCCATTGCCCGAGCGTGCCGGTGTCGTCGAATATTTCGGTTTCAATGGGTCCGATGACGGTCAAAAGTCCGCGGTTGGCGGTCTTGCTCACCAGCGGAATGACCGTCACGATGTCCATGGGATTGCAACGGTCGAGCTCGGCCAAGATCTCGGGGCTGGGAAACTCGCACGGCGCTTGTTCGGCGCCGACGCCGTGGGCCGACTGATCGCTTCGGCAGTAGGTACTGACCACGCGGAGCACTCGCGCCCCTTGCGCTGTCTTCGTCCAGGTCCCCAGCCATCCATGCGATACACGCGCCCATTCGAGCCACGTCAAGCTTTGCGCGGTTTCCAGGTCGGCACCGATCAACGCGAGGTTGATACGCCGATTCGCCTCCGTAATCGAGTCGTAGTAGCGGCGTCTGGCCTGCTCTACGAGACGCCATTCCCGCATGAAATCGACGCGCAGCTCACGAACCTTGGCACGTACGTTCAAGATTCGCTGCGCGTCGGCGCCGTCCTCCCCGAGCCAGCGATTTGTCACGTCCTCGAGAAGTGTCACCAGACCTTCGACGCTCTCGACTTCCGGCGCCATCGCGAGAAACTCTCGCCAGACCTGGTTGAGCTGAACCTGCGGGACACCTGTGCCGCCATCGACGACTTCAGCAATGTGTGTCGCAAGGTAGCGCTTGGATGGCCAGTCGTTGCCGGATTCCAGGGCGACGACCTGGGCCTGCTGCCGATAGAACTCACCGAGAAGCCGCTCGAACTGCATGGCTCGAGGCCCGTCGCTCGGATGCGTAGAAAGTGAGATTGCCCCGGGTGTCGGACCGACGCATCCGCAGGATTTTCGCGGAATGAACGTGGTCGGAACGCGTACGGTCGTGGGCAGCGGCTTGCCGTCTATGATGGCGTCGAGCAGCACGTTCGCCGCGGCCTCGGCGAGCGGACCGAAGCCTTGCCTGACGGTAGCCAAGGGTGGATCCATGTAGCGAGCAGCCTCGATATCGTCGAAACCCACTACCGCCACGTCTTCGGGAACACGGTAGCCGGCCGCGCGTATTTCGCGCACGATACCCATGGCATTGAGGTCGGTACAAGCCACGAGCGCGGTGAACGGCACTCCAAGGGCTACGATCTGTCTACCGGTGGCTCGACCCTCCAACTCCAAAGCGCAGCTCATCGGGAAGAACAACTCCGGGTCGGGCTCGATGCCTGCCTCACTGAGCGCAGCCTGATATCCCTCGTAGCGTTCGCGCATGTCCAGCTGGCTGAGCGTTCCAGCGAAGGCGATCTTCCGGTGACCGTGCTCGATCAGGTGACGAACGGCCTGCATCGTGCCGCGAAAGTTCTCGGGAAGGACGGCCGTGACTGGACCGCTCAGGCGAGCGCTCAGCGTGACCAGCGGCTTGCCTGCTTCGACCAGCGCGCGATAGAAATCCGTCGCCTCTTGATCATTGACGCCGATGAAGCCGTCTACCCGGCGCCAGGCGAGCGGCAGGCACTCCGGTTCGCCGGGCCACAACAGCTCCATGCCACTGGTTTGAAACGCGACCACGCGCGCTCCCCTGCGATGCGCTGCGCGCTGAACACCTGACAAGATGTTGGCGTAATAGAATCCGCCGATCAGGGGGGTCAGAACACCTATCGTCGGTCGCATCTGCGCTCGCTCGGACCCCGGCTGGTTGCAGTAGGGCCTGTCGGAAATACGGACGGCTATTTCGATCGGATAGGCCAGTGAACGAACGAACCGCAGAGAAATACGGGGGCGCTATCGGTAAAGGTCGTGCTCCTCGATGTAGGCCAGGACCTCCGGAGCCAGGAGCTCGAGCAAACGACTACGCAACGCACTCGGGACCCGGCTCGATTCCCGCCCCCTCAACAGCTCGCGGACCTCCGTGGACGAGACTTCCGGCAGCACGGGTTCTGGGGCGAGCGTGCCCTCGACACCTTTTCGCCCGAGCGGCATCAGCGGGGCCAGACGACACACCTCTTCGAATTTATGCCACTTCGTCGCATCGTGGAGCACGTCGGCTCCAACCACCAGCCTGAGTGACCAACTTGGATGCTGCTGGTGCAAGGCGCGCAGGGTGTGCAACGTATAGCTGGGGCGCCCCAGCGAAGCCTCGATGCGACTTACGGTCACCCTGTCGTCTTCGAGCATGGAGAGCTCGCACATGCGCACTCGATGTTCGAAGGGTGCGAGTGCCTTGTCGAACGCGTGCTCGTAGACGGGCACGACCAACACGCGGTCCACTTCCGGCGAGCGAAGGAGATGCCTCACCGCTTGCTGATGAGCCAAATGTGGAGGATCGAAGCTCCCTCCAAAGACGGCTACGCGCATGGGCTCAAGTCAAGCCCCCGTCACGCGGAGCCGCACGCCACGGCTCGTCGATAGCCGCATGCGTCGCCCCTCTCGAAGGTTTTGGTCGAACTGGGTCACATAAATGCCGTTGTCGTGATCATCGAGAATCATGAGCCCCGCTTCCGCAAAGGACCCAGGTGAAACGAACCAACGCCGCCCGACGCGGCGGACCAACGCTTCCCGGCTCTTGCCGAACACCAGCAGCGTCGCAGGAAGCATGTCTTCTTCGTCCAAGTAAGCCTTGTCGTAGATCAGCACCGCCACTTTGCCGTTCAAGAGCTCTATGGCGCGCGTAGACTCGCCAGGCAACGATTCGAAGATCTTCAACCGCTGACGCTCGCGTTCGTTCCTGATGAACGCTTCGATTTCTTCCGGCTTGCCGTCGAGGCATTGATCCGTCGCCCGCGTCCACAGAGCCGACTGAGCGGCGTCTGCACCGACCAATCGCTCCGCCCAGCGTTGGACGATCTTGTCGAGGCAGTTGTCTATGCCGAGATAAACAGCGCGATCGACCCCGCGCTCGTGCAGAATCTCCGCGGCGCGTCCGAGCGCCTGGTCGTGTCCCATGGACGGACCGAGCAAACCCAACTGCATTTTCGTTACAGTGTAAACCGAACTCGCTCGCTGTCACCAAGGCAGATCGCGGTCGATTTCTGATCCGGGGACACGGGGGCGCCCGCCCTCGCGCTCTGGGTGGTGGCCCAAGCGCATGGGGCCGATCAACCCTCGGTGAGGCTACCGAATAAGGCCAAACCGCCGGTCACGAAGGTCAAGTCGAAGACCAGCATCAGCTTGAAGTAGTCGCCGAGCTCGTGCACGGGCGTATGGTTGAGCAGCTCCCGTGTGGCGACGACGGCGGCTAGCAGGGTGGGCGACAGCAAGGGAAACAGGACGATGGCCAGCATGAGATCGCGCGCCCGGGTTTTGACCGTCATTGCGCCAAAGAGCGTGCCGGTGGCCGCTAGACCCGGGGTTGCGCACAGCGAGATCAGCAGCAGGCCGACGCCGAACTTGGCCAGATCCAGCGAAAAGAACAGCGCGGTGGTCGGCAGCACGATGCACTCCACTACCGCGATGAAGACCCAAATACCGAGCGCCTTGCCCGCGAAAATCGCGCTGCGTGACAGCGGTGCAGAAAGCAAGCCATCGAGAGCTGCTTCGTCCCTTTCGCGTTGCCAACTCCGGCTCAGCGCCAGCACGGTGGCGAACGCAATCGAGAGCCAAAGCACACCGGCGGCGACGAGTTGCTTGGTCACCGGTCCACCGTAGAAACTCAACGATGCAGTGATCACGACCAGCAATGCGAAGAACCCGCTGGTCGTGGTCACCTCGCCGGTCCGCGATTCGATCAGCAGGTCCTTGTGGAGCACCAGCGCCGCCTGCCTCAACCAGCCCGGTGGCCGAGCCTGGGGCATGGATGGGGCAGCTCCCGCGGTCGCCGTTTCAACCATGCCGGGCATCCTACGGGGCTTCGGCCTCGACTCCAAGCGTCCTTTGCGGTCAGCAAGGTCCGAGATTGTCGCCCTGTGGCGGGCGCACTAGGCTCCCGCGCATGTCCACCAGCGTGCGCATCGTCCATACGTACAACGTCAGCGAAGATACCTTCTGGGACAAGGTGTTTTTCGACGAGGACTACAATCGGCGGCTCTACTTGGAAGCCTTGAAGTTCCACGATTGGAAGATCGAAAAGCACGAAGACAAGGGCAGCGAGATTTATCGCGCGATCAACGTTGCGCCGCGCCTGGGCGATCTACCAGGACCGATGAAGAAGGTGCTTGGAGATAACATTCGCTATACAGAGGCCGGCGTGTACGACAAGTCGAAGCGGCGCTACCGGATCAACATCATTCCCAATCGGTTGGCAGACAAGCTCAAGGTTTCGGGAGAGCTCTACACCGAGCCCGTCGGTGAAAAGCAGTGCCGCCGCATCTTCGAAGCAACCATCGAGGTGAACGTGTTCGGGCTCGGTGGCCTCATGGAAAAGCGGTTCGTTTCGGACTTGGAGAGAAGCTACGAGGTGGGAGCCAAGTTCACCAATCAATACGCTGAAGAGAAAGGCCTCTAGCGGAATGTGGCCGCCGTCGCGGCAGAGGCGCATCGCCCAAATAGCACTCGTCCGCGACACGAATTTGTGCCACACTAAAAGCCTTGGTAAGCCGAGCTCCTGCGAGAGCAGCTCTGCGAGAGCTCAGTAAGACAAGCTGTGTTTGCTTGTTTGGCAGGCTTGCCGTGTGGCAGGCCACGACCAGCGAGGAGATGAGGAACGATGCGCCGCATGATCGCGGGAAACAAGGCACGAAGCGAGCGCTGGAAGCGAGAGGACGAAGCTCCTCGCCTCAAGGAGAAGGTTCCCACGGTGACCTCCTTGCGCCTCGATCTGGAAGAATTGGAAGAAGAGCGTCCCATCATCGGCACTCGGCGAGTGCGGCACATCGTGGTCGACCAGGCCGCTGCGCTCTTTGAAATACCGTGCAGCGACAGCAAGTGCGAAAACGGGGGACACGACGTCACCCGCCAAGTCATGGAAGCACTGACGAAGCTCCAGTCGACCTTTGAGTTCCAGAGCGCTTGCGCTGGCGAATCGGGCCAGCGCCCCTGCGGACGGGTACTCGCGGTGACCGCATCGGCCACATTCGAGCCCCAATCCGCCTAAGGGCTGCGCTTAGGCGGCTTTCGCCTTGGCCTTGGCTTTGGCCTTCTTGGAACGAGCGCGCTTCGGCGCCTTGCTCGTTGATTGAGGCCGCTTGGCAGCGCGTGCACTACGCCGGGCAGCTGCATCGTGATAGTCGATGAGCCTGGGCAGCGAATACTGGCTCAGCCGTGCTTTGAAACCATCGTCTTTGACGCGCTTTTCGAGCTTCTGAATGGCTGCGATCAGATTGTCACGCGAACCGAAGCGGGCCTTCGCATCTTCGAGCACCGCATGGAGTCGCAGCAACTTGGCATTGGAGACGCGCTCGAGCCCCGCCTCGCCGGTTCGATCGAGCCAGAGCTCGGCGGTTGCTAGCTTGTTCACCGCCTCGACCAGCTTGTCCTTGCTCTTGAAACGCTCCTGAACGATTTGCAGCGGGGTCTTTTTCACGGCAATTCCTTGGCTCTCGTGCGAACGGGCACCGAAACTGGCGACATGGCCCGCACAAGGGGCGCCACTTCTAGCAATCACCTCCACACTTGGCAACTCTCGCGTCCAGCCCAGACGCTTCAAAAATAGTTCTACCATTTCGAATACTTGAACCAACGAGCCCACGAACCCCGGCGCTGAGCTCCGCTATGGCGTGACGCAGGAAACCCCAAATGCTACGCGGGCGCGTTCATGGCCCCACGAGTCCGCTTCGCGCCATCCCCCAGCGGCTATCTGCACATCGGCGGTGCCAGAACCGCCCTGTTCAACTGGCTCTGGGCAAGGAGTCAAGGCGGGCGGTTCATCCTGCGCGTCGAGGACACCGACCTCGAGCGTTCGAGTCTGGAGAGTGTGCGCGCCATTCTCGATGCCCTGAAATGGCTGGGCTTGAATTGGGACGAAGGTCCCGAGGTCGGTGGTGACTTCGGTCCGTACTTTCAAAGTGACCGCAAAGAACTGTACCGCGCCGCCAGCGAGCAATTGATCGCCGCAGGCAAAGCCTATCGTTGCTTTTGCACGAAAGAAGAGCTCGACCAGCAGCGCCAGGCGCTCAAGGCCCAAAACCCCAAAGCGCAATTCGTCTACCCCAAAACATGCCGCGATCGCAAAGACCAGCCCGACAAGCCTTTCGTCGTGCGTTTCAAGAGTCCAGAGGCAGGCGCCACGGAGTTCGAGGACCTGGTCTTCGGCCGCATCACTACCCCCAATAGCCAGCAGCAAGATTTCGTGATCCTGCGTCAAAACGGCCTCCCCCTCTACAACTTGGGTTGTGTGGTCGACGATCACGCGATGCAGATAGACTTGGTGGCCCGCGGCCGGGACCACATCGGCAATACGCCCCAGCAGGTGTTGCTGTACCAGGCCATGGGCTGGCCGCTTCCGCGTTTCGCACACCTTCCCATGATGCTGTCGCGCAAGGGAGAAAAGCTGAGCAAGCGGCATGCAGCGGTGAGTGTCGCAGAGTACCGAGAGCGCGGCTTTACCCCGGACAGCGTGCTCAATTATCTGGTGCGGTTCGGTTGGTCCTACGGCGATCAGGAGATCTTTTCGCGCCAGCAGCTCATCGAGCTGTTCTCCTGGGACCGAGTCGGTAAGAGCGACGGCAAGTTCGACGAACAGAAGTTCGCCGACGTCGCTTTCGAACACCTCAAACGTCCGGACTTGACGGACGACCAGAGTTACATCGACGGCGTCCTGCCGTTCTTGGCCGAGCGAGGCCTGCGCGACGTGGATACTGACGTCGTTCGACAAGCTCTACCGTTGATTCGCGAGCGGGCGCGCTCGTTTCGTGACGCCGCTGAGCACCTCGACTTCTACTTCCGCGAGCCGCCCGAATTCGACCAGAAAGCAGCTCAGAAGTTCTTGGTGCCCGCGGCCGCACCCAAGCTCGAAGCCCTTACCGGCTGGTTGGCGAGGCAGCCCAGCCTCGACCCTGCGACATTGGAGGCTGCCTTCAAGCAATGGGTGGACCAGCAAGGTTGGTCCTTGAAAGAAGTGGCCCAAGCTGCGCGGGTGGCCTTGACCGGGCGCAGCGCAAGCCCTGGCTTGTTCGACGTCATGAAGATACTCGGGAAAGACCGCGCGCTCGGTCGCCTCGAGCGCGCAGCAGAGCTGGCTCGAGCGACCGGGTCAGCGAGCTAGCCGGTGGACCCCTTAGACGAGCTGGTCCTGCCCATCATCGAGCTTCACGAGGTCTCCATCGTGGGCTCATTGATGAATTACCCGCCTTTGAAGGCTCTGCTGCCGATTCCAATCCTGTTGGCGATCGCGCCCGTGCTCTGGTGGTTCTTCAGAGACACCTGGCGGACCCTAGAACGAGAGCGGCAGGCGGAAGCAATCGCCGCGGGTTCGGCACGAGGCACCATCCCGTCGGCTTGGCGCAAGTGGTCGCACCAACGCCGTCGCTCCGCCTCGCCGACTCGAGGCCGCTATTTGGGGCGACGGAAAACCGCCGCGCTCCAAGCGGCCGCAGCGGTGGACTACCGACCGGCGGTCTGCCTGCTCATCGTTTCCGTGGTCTTGACGCTCCACGAATACTTCGGCGGGCGCTCCTTCTACGAAGGGACCCTGAGACCCCAGTTGGTCGAACTGTCCAAGACCCAGACATGGCTACGCTTCGAGCAGTTCGACGAGCTCTACGGCTACGCCTGGTGGGTTTTTGCGCGTGTGGCCGGCTACTTGGCGCCGCTCCCCATTTGGAAGTTGCTCTTCCGCAAGGACAGCCTGCTCGACATGGGCCTCCGAACTCGCGGCTTCTTCCAGCACCTGTGGATCTACATCGCGTGCCTGGCGGTGGTCATCGTCGCCATGCTGGCGCTTGCGACCCAGCCGGAATTTCTCAACTACTATCCATTTTACAAGAAGAGCTCTCGAAGTTGGTTCGACTTCCTGGCGTGGCAGGCCATGTATTGGCTCCAGTTCTTCGCGCTGGAGCTGTTTTTCCGCGGGTGGATGCTCGCTGCGCTCCGTCGCACCATGGGCATGGGCGCCATTTTCGTGATGGTGGTGCCCTACTGCATGATCCACTACGGCAAACCCTATTTGGAGGCGCACGCGGCCATCGTCGCTGGAGTGGTGCTGGGCTCGTTGGCCATGCGCACCCGCAGCATCTACGCGGGCTTCTTGGTGCACATCAGCGTCGCCGCGCTCATGGACACCATGGCGCTGGCGAGCAGGGATGCGCTACCCACGCGCTTTTGGCCAGGGGCGGGGCCTCCTTGATCGGGAAGCGTTTTCGTGTGTTTCTGCTGGCAAGCGCCCACCGTCGCGCGAGAAAACGCTCGACGGTCTGGTGAACGGCCACTCGCCCCTTTGCGTTTGGCGCCAGGTGGACTATTTACGCAAGCTCGAAGCTGGTGCCCTGGGCGAGGCGACGTTCGCCCAGAACGACGTTTCTTCATCGATCGGTTTATCAAGTTGTCTCATCGACACACCTCTCTCAGGCAAAACGGCGGGTCCAAATCCAAGCGGTCGGACACCATTCCTCCTTCTGGTCGCGCGCAACCTTCGGGCCGCACCGGTAACTGGGTCAATGCCGACGACGAGACGTGGACGCACGAGCACAGCGCCACCGAGTATCAGATCCAAGGTTGGGGCGCCCCGTACTTTGCGATTGGCCCCAAGGGCCATGTGGTGGTCACACCCAGTGGGCAGACAGGACCCAGCATCGATTTGTACGAGCTCGCGCTGGATCTCAAGGCGCGGGGCCTGGTGCTACCGATGTTGTTTCGATTTTCCGACATCGTCGGCCACCGCATCGCACGAATCAGCAAGAGCTTCGAGCGGGCGATCGAAGAATACGAATACCCCGGCAGCTATCGCGGCGTCTTCCCCGTAAAGGTCAATCAGCAGCGACACGTCGTGGAAGAAGTCGTGCGCAGCGGCCTCGATCACAGCTTCGGCCTGGAGGCCGGCTCGAAGCCCGAGCTGCTGATCGCGCTCAGCGTCACATTGCCGCACGACGCGCTGATCATCTGCAATGGGTACAAGGACACCAAGTACATCGAGACGGCCCTCTTGGCGCAACGCCTGAACAAGACCGTCATCATCGTGCTCGAGCGGCTCGAAGAAGTGGATACCGTTCTCAAGGCCTCGGAACGGTTGGGGATCGTCCCTGTACTGGGCGTGCGAGCAAAACTCACCACCAAAGGCGTGGGTCGCTGGGCACGCTCCGCTGGCGATCGCGCCAAGTTCGGACTCACGACAGCAGAAATCGTCCAACTGGTGGATCGCCTGGCCCAACACGACATGCTGCACACCCTGCAGATGTTGCACTTTCACATCGGCAGCCAGATCAGCAGCATCATTCCCATCAAGAACGCTCTGCAAGAAGCCTCCAACATCTACGTGGAGCTGGCGAAAATGGGCTGCGCCATGGGCTACCTGGACGTCGGTGGCGGCTTGGCCATCGACTACGATGGGTCCAAAACCGATTTTCATGCCTCGAAAAACTACGACCTCCAAGAGTACGCCTACGATGTCGTGGGCAGCATCCAAGAGGCGTGCAACAAAGCCAATGTCACCGTTCCAACGCTGGTGAGCGAGAGCGGTCGGGCAGTGGCGGCGCACCACGCAGTGCTGGTGTTCGAAGTCGTGGGCAAGAACGAAGTTCGCTTTGGAGAGCCGAGCGCGCCCGCGCCCGATGCGCATCGGCTGCTCCAAGAGCTGTACGAGACGTACCAGGGCATCATGCCCAAGAACGTTCAAGAAAGCTTCCACGATGCGAGCCAGGCGAAAGAGGAATCGCAAAGCCTATTTCGCTACGGCTACTTGACGTTGCGGGAACGCGCGCAAGCCGAGCGGCTGTACTGGCACTGCTGCGAAAAGATTCACAATACGCTTGCTCGGGTAAAGTTCATTCCCGAAGAGCTGCAGGATCTCAATCGCACGCTGAGCGCCATCTATTACTGCAACTTCAGCATCTTCCAATCGGCGCCGGATATTTGGGCCATCGATCAGCTGTTCCCCATCATGCCCATACATCGGCTCGATGAGCGCCCAACGGTGAGTGCAACACTGGCGGATCTCACCTGTGACAGCGACGGCCAAATCGAAAACTTCATCGATCTGGAAGACGTGAAAGACACGCTGAACGTACACCCCATTCGCGAAGGCGAGCCCTACTTGATGGGCATGTTTCTCAACGGGGCCTACCAAGAAATCTTGGGCGATTTGCACAATTTGTTCGGCGACACCAACGCCGCCCACGTCAAACTGGACGGCGATGGCTACCGTGTAGAGCACGTGGTGAAAGGCGACAGCGTCACCGAGGTGCTGCGCTACGTCGAATACGATCCCGAGCACATGGTCGAGGCGGTACGCCGGCAGGCAGAAAGCGCGGTCACCGAAAAGCGCCTGACCAACGAACAGATGCGCATGCTGCTCGACCACTACGAAGCATCGCTGCGCAGCTACACCTATCTCACCGAAGACTGAAGTATCGAGCTCGGCTGCTTGCCGGGCGCCGTGACGTCAGTCG
Organism: uncultured Myxococcales bacterium; assembly: GCA_965651135.1. Classification (GTDB taxonomy): domain Bacteria; phylum Myxococcota_A; class Polyangia; order Polyangiales; family Polyangiaceae; genus JAICQQ01. Next base: position 18,528 of record CBFGRJ010000016.1, on the reverse strand, counting down.
TCAATAGCAGTCGTCAATAGCTGCGCCCGCGGTGCCACCAGCGCTTCAATCGATCCACGATCGAGAGCTCGTCACCGAATTCGCGCCATGCAGCCAGACAATGTTCGACGCTTTGCGTTTCTTTGCTCACGCGCACCGGAACGTTGCCCAGCACCACCTCGCCGCTCTCCGGCACCGACTCGAAGATCCACGATTGCTCGGTCTCGACGGCCTTACCCGCCTTGAGGGTGACCTCGCAGGATTGGTGCGCCAGCCACTGATTGGCGCGCTCTCGTGCTTGCTGTTCGGTGAGCGTCACGAACCTCCTTCCGTCATGCCACGCCAGCCTCAGAAGGTGAAGATGTAGAAGGCCGAATTGGCCGTCGAGCCTTGCGGGCGAAACCAGGGTAGCCCACTGGCTTGAAAATCCCGGAAGACCAAACCAAGGTGGGTGTTGCGCCCGGCAACCACGTGGCCCATGGAGGCCCCAGGGCGTACGAAGGCGACGCCGAACCGGGTACCCACCGGTTGGCTACGCATGAACTGTGCGGCCGCCCGATAGTTGGCAAAGCTCTGGAAGGAGCCGTTGCCGAGTCCAAGTCGCGAAAAGAGTGTTCCCGCTGCCTGCACGCTCAGTGGTCCTTCGGTTATCCCTGCCATGCGGGCGGCCTGCGATGAGGTGAGCCTCGGGACCGAGGACCCAGCGGCCGTGCAGAACGGACAGTTGATGTTCCTCACCGCGGGCGCGCCGGTGTTCACCTTGCTTCCAAGTGCGGAGAGAACCTTGCTGCCACCACTCGAGACCGCGCCTATGACGGGCTTGGCTACGATACCCAGGCCCTTGGCGGCGATGGGCCCCGCCAGCGAAAACGCCGCCGTTTGGTACGCCTGGCGCTCGTTGTCCGCCAAGAACACCGCGAGAAAGGTGGTGACCGCGGCGAGCCCCACCAGAAATGCCACCTTACCGTCGGGGTCGACGGCGTTGACCGGATCGTTACCGGCGTAGGCGTAGAAGTTCGCGCCGCCTTCGAAACCTGTAGGATCTTTGCTGAGCCATCGACCGGCGCGCGGGTCGTAGTCACGAGCACCAAAGCGGACCAAAAGCGTGTCTGGGTCGTAGTGCCCACCTGCGAACCCGAACGGCTGAAACCCTGGGTTCGTGTCCCGAAGCACATTGCCATAGGCGTCGTAGTCGATCTCTTGCGCGAGTGCCCCAGTGAGCGTGTCGACGACCACTCGCACGCTGCCCACGTGGTCGCTGACGATGCGATAGACCTCGTTTCCCCGAATCATGTAGTCGGGCACGTGCAGCCTCGATCCGTAAACGAATTGAGTGACGCTGCCGTTCGGAGCAATTTCCGCCACGAGATTCAGGCTGTCTTGATAGAGCCAGCGATGCGTCACGCTGCCGTCGACTCGGCGCGCTATTCGGCGCCCTTCAGGATCGACGGAGTACTCGATCGAGCGCTCATCGGATTGACCGTCGTTCCGTGTCACGCGGATGAGCGCGCCAAGCTCGTCGTACTCGAACAACGTCTCGACGCCGTTGTCGACCCGCTGCACGAGGTCGCCTGACTCGCTGTACGTGTAGCGGAGATCGCCGTAGGCTTCGAGTCGATCCTGAAAGTCCGAAAAGCCCTGAATGACGACACCATCTCTCGTCTCGGACAATCGGTTACCGTTGACATCGTACTCGTATTCGGTGGTCACCCCGTCGATGGTGGCCCGTGCCAGCTGCCCCAGCTCGTTGTAGGCGTAACTGATCTCGATGGTATCGCCTTGCTTGGTTTCGCTGATCTTGGTGATGCGACCAAGCTTGTCTCGCTCGATCTCCTCGTTGAGCAACACGGTAGCATCGAAGAGCGCGAAGGATTGCTTCAAGTCTCCGAAGCCATCGTACTCGGCGAGCGTGCTCACGTTCCCCAAAGCCGTACCGCTCACCAAGCCGGTATCGGCGTGACGTGTGATGAGCTCACTGCCCGCTCCGACCATTTGAAAGTCGGCGTCGTAGGTGTACTCGACGGGCTCCAAGTCGTTGACGGAGATGGCGCTCAGCCGAAAAAAGTCGTCGTACTCGTAGTGAACCGTCCCTGACGCATCCCCGGACCAAGTCACCGAGGTCAACAGCGGATCGTCGTAGGTGTAAGCGAGCCGCGCGTCAGGCCCACTCACGCTCCGAACGTTGCTGAAATCGCCGTAGTCGTAGCTGATGCTGCCGCGCGAGTAGTTGATGCGATCCAGACGATTGCTGGCGAAGTAGCGAAAAGCTATCTCCCGGCCGTCTGCGAAGCGAATCTTCTTGAGTCTGTTGTCCTCGTCGTACTCATAGCGAATCTCACCCAGCCGAAAATCGCCGACGCCCCCGGTCAAGAGCTTGCTGGTCCAGTTCGGATCGACCAGCTCGAGCTCACCGAGCTCACCGGATGCCGGGAGCGAGGCGACCAGCTGGCTGCCCTTTTCGAACAGAAACACATGCTCAGGTCTGCCGGCGGGGGTAATCCCGAGCACATTGTCGTTTCGGTCCATGCGCCAGGTGAGCGATTTACCGTCTTGGCGCGTCATGCGATTGGGGCGCACACCGCTTTCGTCATAACCAAAGGAGAAGACGTCGAAGGTCTCGTCGTCGACGGGTGCGCGGCTCTCGGATAGCAAGCCGTTGTCGCCGTAGCTCAGCTCTTGAGTCCGCTCGTCGTCCCCGAACTTGCGCGTGATCTTGCGGATGTGACCGAAGCTGTCGTAATCGTACTCCACGCCTGCTAGCCCGGGAGCCTGGACTTTTTTCGGCCTTCCACGACTGTCGAGCGTAACGGTACTCGTTCGCCCCGAGGGCGAGCGACTGATCCAAGTACGGCTACTTCGATCGTACGAGGCGACCCAGGCAGGGTCGTTGTTCAGCATCACGAATTGGTCGTAAGAAGTGAACGCAAACGGATCGATGAAGGTCTCGAACGCATCGAAATTTGCGTTCGGATCGTCGCTCGGAAAGTTGAACTGCTTGCCGTGATAGCGGTTCAGCTCCCTGCCGCTCGGCGTGATGATATTGATTTCTTGCAAGTCTCTGGACTGCTCACCCCAGATGTTGGAAATGCCCATGATGGCGCTGACTTCTCGACCGCCAGGCATCTTGAATTCGAGAAATCCGGAGCGGTCCTCCGCCGACAAGTCGACGCCGTCCGCGTCGGTGACCGAGCGCGCTTCGCTGATGCTTCCGGCGCCCCGATTGAGCTCGTAAATGGCTTCGGCGCCACTGGGCACGCGCACCGTCACGCTATGCGAGACAGCGCTAATGTTGGGGATGTAGGTTTCGGTGTCTCCGGCGGGGCCGGTCACCTTCTTCACGCGGCCTTTGGCATCGAACTCGTACTCGCGAGCTCTTGCGTCGTTGCTATCAGCTCCATTGCCACTCTCGAGGCCTTCCGTCGCCACCTTCATGAGGCCGTGCTCCTCGTGGTAGCCAAACCGGATGCCGCGGATGTCGTTGCGCACGACCTCGAGGGCGCCGCCATCGTCGTAGCGCAAGCGCGTTTCGAACGAGAAGGGAGACATGATCGACTCCGCGCGCCCTGACGAATCGCGAACTACCCGCGTAGAAAGCCCGTTCACGTCCGTGCAACTGTCGAGCAGCCCGCTCGTCGTATATGAAAAGCTCAGGTGCTCGATCTCGGTGATGGCGTCGATCGTGGCAAGGTGCCTGCCATCTTGGTCGAAGCGAAAGACCATCGAACCGTCGTTGTTCGGGATCAAGAACTCGTCTCGACTGAACCCTTTGGGGCTACCGCTGAAGATCTTGATCAAGCGCGAGGGGTGATCGATGGCTTCGCCCGCGGCGCCGACGTAGAGCGTGCCATCCGGCGCAAACGCTAGACCATCGGGGCGATTCAAGTAAGCGTCGGTCGCCGGAACCACGATGGCGGGGTCGTCTTCGCCGCCGCCTGCGATGGTCATGATATTCTGATTGTCGCCGGGCAATACTCTGCGAATCCTCAGGTTCTCCTGATCCGAGATGTAGACGGAAGCGTCGAATCGACCGAGCGCGATGCCGCGCGGCCCTTCGAGCTGTGCTTCCTTGGCAGGTCCACCGTCGCCGGAATCGCCCTTGGATCCCGTGCCCGCGAAGATCTCGGCGCTGCCGTCGGCTGTGATCTTGTACACCAGGTGCGTACGCCGAGACGAAACGAAGACGTTGCCGAAGTCATCCACGGCGACTCCGCTGGCTTCGTCGAACGCGATGAGCTCAGCAGGAAAAATCTCGGGAGCGTCGCTCTCGGCACCGGTAATCTTCCCGCTTTCTGCATGGCCTGCAAAAGGCACGAGATTCTCGTCCTCGAGCTTGTAGACGATGCTGTAGTCCGCGAGAAATACCTGACCTCCGGGTCCGACCGCGATCCCGTCGGGACCTTCTAGGTCCTTCTCGATCGTGGCTCCGGAACCCACCGGCCCCACCTTCAGCTCGACGCTACCGTTCGTATGTAGCTTGAGCACCTGCTTGAGCATGAAGTCGACTAGAAAAATGCCACCGTCTTGAGTGTCGATGGCGATGCCCTGCGGGGAAACGAGCTCGACTTCGCCACCTTCTCCGCTGGCACCGGCGCCCAGAATGATCTCGTGCTCGCCATCACGCGGCACCTTCCAGACCTTGGGCTCGGGCGCGTCGTCCGTGATGAAGAGCGTGCCTTCTGCGTCCACCACCATGCTGTCGGGGTACTCGATGGGGCTGAAGGTTTCGAAGTCGCTCTGACTCAGTGATTGCGCCAAGAGCAGAGCATTGTCGGCCGAACGCTGGTCGCCGTGCCCGTAATACAAGATCTCGTTGACCGAATCGTACGAGTGCTGCACGTCCAGACCGAACCCACCGAACTGCATGCCGCGGGCATCGAACACGCCGAGCCATGTCACGTGCTTGCGCCACAGCACGTTCACCGGCATCACCTCGTCGCCCAGCAGGTGGTCGGGGCCGTTGACCGCATCCTGGATCTGCTCGCTCAGGTCCGAGCTCACGCGCAGCTGATTGGAAAACCCGTACCCGATGTAGATCTTCGTCTTCTGTTGACCTTGCAGCAGCCGGCGATCGGCCTCGTCGACCTGTCGATCTCCCAGTGCTACCGGGACCTTCCCATCCCAACGGACCACATGCTCTTTGGGGAACGGCGCGCTGTACGTCGTTCTATCGATGAGCTCTCCCCCCACCTCAACCAGCACCACGATCTTTTGCAGAGTCGGCGGTACGAAGCTGCCCAACAGAGGCAGATCGAACTCGAACGCGGCTCCGTAGCCCAAGCTGCGGTCGGTCTGGTAAACCAGAGAGTACGGCGTGCCGATGACCTCGACAGCCTCGTTGACCGCCAAGTTTTCGACGCGTACGGGACCGCGCTCGCTGGGTTCCTCAATCTGGCGTTTCAACACCTTTGGCAGCTCGTTCGGCACGAATACGCCGCCGGTGTGCGTGTCCCACGCGAGAGTAAAAGCGGAGAAATGTGTGACTTGCGTGCGCCACAACGTGTCACCCACCTCGTACCGCTGGACAATCTCGGCAAGTTCTTCCTCGAACCATCCAAGCTTTTCGAGTGTGGAACGCGACTCGGCTTCACCATCGCCGTTGGCATCGATAGCGGCTATGCCATCGTCCACGCCGACGATCTCGATCACTAGCCCTTCGAACTCGGTTTCCCAACGTGAGGTGAGCGAGTTGTAATACTCGGTTCGTACGGGCAAGCCCACGGGCAAACCCAGGAAATTTTCGACGTAAATCGCCACCGGACGATTGAATTCGACGCGTTCGGCCAAGGCTCCGTCCGCTTTGCGCACGGCGAAGTCGAGGCTGTAGTGGAGCGAGTTGTCGTCGAAGCGCGCACCCGGCATGAACCGCTTGCTTTGACCTGGAAAACGCGCCTCCGGCACCTCGTACGGGTATTCCGTAATCGCAAGTTCGAAGGCCTCGAGCGGCTCCCGACTCCCGTCGTGCGACAGGGCGGTGGCTTTGGTCAAGGGGCGAAACACCACCACCGGCTGACGCTCTCCAAAGTCGTCTTTTACCCGATCTCCCTCGACGCTAGGCGTGAACGCGGGCGCCGCCCGGGTCAGCCGCTGGCTGCGCTCGAGCATTCCCACCTCGGGTATGATGGTGTAGTCGAGCCAGTTGGTACTCGCGACGCGATCAGCACTCAAGTATCCATCGCGTTCGTAGTGCAGCACCAGGTGACCGCCTCCGTTCACCACCAGGTCATACTTGCCGTCGAACCGGGTCAACGTGTGACCGAATTCAGGGTGGCCTTTGACCGAGACCCGCACGTCTCGGAGGGGATTGCCGTCAATGTCACTGACGCTGCCTTTGACTACCGCGAACCGGTGCTTCTCGATATCGTCGGGATCGAGGTCCTTCTGGACCGGGTCATCGCCCGTATAGAGAAACTCGCTCGCTCGCACGATGGTCGTGGGAACCGAGCGATCCAGGGGTGGCGCGAACGGGCAGGCCGGGCTCTCGGCACGACAGTCGAGGTCAGCGCAGTCGACGAAGCCGTCGCCGTCGTTGTCCTCACCGTCCTCGCACTGATGAGCGGCCTCGTGAGTCGAACTATCCCCGGGATCGTCGCTCCCTTCGTTGCTGGCGCCGCACCCCAAAAGGAGCAGCGCCAAAACTAGGCTCGCCAAAGCCGTCGCGAGCAGGGCTTGTCCGCGGAAGCTGTCCGTGTCCGCTGACGGACACCCACTCGGTGCTCCTGGTCGGCCACGAAAAGCCACACAACGGCTGAATAGTCCAAGCCATTTGAGCCGGCGTCTGGTGTTCATCGCGGGCAGCATTCAGCAAGAACGGTGCCACCAAAGTTCGCCCGATACGCCTGCGCGAAGACGGTATTGTTAACGAAACGTTAACCCAACGCGAGATTATCCGCCGTGCTAGAGAACCCAATCAGGGCCGGTGCTGCTCGGCGCGTTCGGCCTGTGCGGCCGCCCGAAGGCTATCGAGCGCCGCCAAAGCCTCGAGCTCGGCATAGCCCTCCGCCAGGCGACGAATCATGTCGGGCCGCTCTGGCGACTTTTTCGGGGTGATCCTCAACAAACGTTCGAGTCGGTCGAGCTCCTGAATCAGGAGTCGCTGACTGCGCTTTTGGTTGGCCTTGTCCTCCGGAAGGCGGATCGTGCGCAACCAGGCCTCGTCCGGCGGGAGGGCTACGCCAGGCCGTTTGGGCCCGCTCGAGCGTGCCCCGACCTTCAAGGTCTTGGACGCGTAAGGGGCACAACCCAACGGCCGTTCGTGTCCGACTCTAACCCTACACCGTTCGGCGTGACCTTCTGCGTGCAGCCCAGCTGTCCCCAAGAGCACCCCAACCGCCAAGGCGTAGCCAATACCTTTCATCATCTCCTCCAATCCCGGCCCGCGTGATGAGTTCCTGGCTGGTTAGTCACCCCTGAGCGAGCGTTTCTTGGGCAGATTCGGTCGCGTGGCGCACGAAAAAAGCGAACCCGGGACCAGTCTTGCCAGCCAACAACGGCAGGAACATGCTGGGGCCATGTTCGTGTGCCCAGAGTGTGGAAGCTCCGCCCAAGAGCCTGGAGCGTGTGCAGCGGACGGAATCGATCGTGTGCTCAGTACCGACCCATTGCTGGGCTTGAGCATCGGTAGCTATCGCATTGCCCGCAAGATCGGGCAAGGCGGCATGGGCCAGGTTTACCGCGCCGTTCAACCCGCTATCGGCAGCCGCGTGGCTATCAAGGTACTCTCTCACGAATGCGCGGCGCAGCGTGAGCTCGTCGAACGCTTTTTCGCGGAAGCGCGCGCCGTCAACCTGATCAGGCACGAGCACATCGTCAACGTGCTCGACCTGGCGTGGTTTCCAGATGGCCGACCCTATATCGTCATGGAGTACCTAGAAGGTCGTCCGTTGTCGGCCTTGATCCACGAGCACGGGCCCGCTCCCGTTGCCGTGGCTTGTGGGATGTTGCGCGAGGTTCTGAGCGCACTCGAGGCGGCGCACGCCAAAGGCATCGTGCATCGCGATCTCAAGCCGGACAACATCTTCGTGTCTCCGGCCGGACATGCCAAAGTACTCGACTTCGGCATCGCCAAGCTGCAGCCCAACGTAGCCGAGGTGCAGGCAGGGACCCGCACCGGTTCGCTCTTGGGTACGCCACACTACATGTCGCCCGAGCAGGCGCTGGGCAGGAGCGTCGACGCGCGCAGCGACTTGTATTCCCTCGGCGTGATTCTCTATGAAGCGCTCACCGGTCGCCGTCCGTTCGATGCACCATCGCTCTACGAGCTCTTGCGCCAACAGGTCGAGGTCGATCCACCACCACCCTCGGCGCTCAGGCCCGATCTGCCGCCGGGCATGCAGGCCGTCATCGCTAAAGCTCTGGCCAAAGATCCGCGCCAGCGCTACCAGAGCGCGCAAGAGTTTGGCCAGGCCCTCGAACAAGGAGCCCCGCTCCAGTCCGCGGTCGAGGCCTATGCACGCCCAAGCAGTGCCGGTCAGCAAGCGTGGAGCCCGCCCTCGCTCGCGACGGCTATCCGTTCTCCTGGGCAGGCTGCCGTGCCCAACGTCACGCCCGGCAGCTATGTCCACGATCAGAGCATCGCGAAGAGCGCAAAGTCGCGCGGTTCGGCGGCGACGGCGTTGGCGGTCGGGTGCCTGGCTGTGGGCGCGTTGGGCGCGCTGGCCACGGGGGCATTGCTCTTCTTCGGTCGGGAAACCCAGAGCCAAGGGAGCACTAGCGTCGCGCCTCCAGCCGAAGAAGCCGACACTCCAGCCGACACGCCCCCAGCTCCCGAGCCCGCGCCCCCCCAACCGGGCTCGAGCCAACCCCAACTCGATTTGAAAAACTTCAGTGTCGCAGGGTTCCTGCCGCGAGCTACCGAAATGGCCAAGCAGCACTTGGCTGACGCTCAGTTCGTGCGCCTCGACGCCACCGGCGTCAACAAGCGAGGCGTAGTCGACTTCACCGCGCAATCCTCCAGCAATGTCATCTATCGGTTCCGATCGCCCTCGGCTTCGATTCCGCCCAAAGACTTCCCCGAGAATGCCGAGTTCGAGTCGAACTGCATGGTGTACGTCATGGTCAGCCAAAACGGTGTCATGTCTCACATTGTCAAGTGGAGCTGCGACATGCCCATCATCGGTCTCCCCAAGTGCACGCCCGAGCAGGTTTGGGCCGAGGCCGAGCGGCGAGGTGCTCCAACGGGCAACTTGATCGGCACCTTGTGGTACGCCGAAGGTCCTGAAGGTCAGGGCCGCTGGAACGTCACGATTCCCCCCGCGTTCAGCAGCTTTTTCCCCGATGCCTGTAAGCCCTGATGGGTTCTCGAAAGCACCCAAAAACGGTTATGTAAGCCGTTTGGAATGGGCCGCGCCCTGCCCGCGTTTTGTTGGACGACCACGCTGTCTTCGGCGTAGGCTTGTTTAGTCCCACTCATGCTCAAAGCCGCACCGTTCGTTCATGCGCTCGCCCCGAAGTTCCTCGCCGTCCGGCGCTGGTTGAGCACTTCGATTCCAGTCTTGGTCGTGGCGGGTACCGCCAACGCGGATATCTACAAGCACGTCGACGAAAACGGGGTGATCAGCTTTTCGAATACAAAGGGCAGTCCCGGCACGTTGTACGTCAAAGCCGCCAAGAAAAAGCCCAAGGTCGAGCCATTCATGCCGAGTGATACGTCGCCCGACCGCTTTCATCGCTACGACGCCTACATTCGCCAAGCAGCCATGCTCTACCAGATCCCCGAAGCATTGGTGCGCGCTGTCATCAAGGTCGAGAGCAACTATGACCCCCGGGCAATTTCGCCCGCCAATGCCCGCGGACTCATGCAGCTGATTCCAGAAACTGCCGAACGCATGATGGTGCGCGACATTCACGATCCGAGGCAAAACATTTTCGGAGGGGTGCGCTATCTGCGCGTCTTGGCCAATTTGTTCAACGGTGATCTAGAGCTCACCATCGCTGCCTACAACGCCGGCGAGAACGCGGTCATTCGGCATGGCGGCATCCCTCCTTACCAGGAGACACAAGAGTACGTCGTGAAGGTGCTCGGCTACTATCGTCACTATCGCGCGGCCGTGAGCCAGTAGCTGCGAGGCGACACTACTTCTGCTTGTGCTTGGGCGCTTGATAGTGCCTGAGGGCGTTCTTGAGCTCGGTCTTGATGCGTTCGACCAACTCGGGAGGCTCGACCACGCGTGCTCGCTCGCCCCACTCGAGCACCCATGAAGTGATAGCGTTCAAGTTACCTACCGTCATCGAGAGGCGCACGCCACCGCCAGCGATGCTGGCGAGCTTCTGCGAAGGATGAACCTTGCGCATACGCACGTATTCTGCGGCCTGCGCATCGAAGTCGATGACGACCTTGTGGCGTTCTTCGCTCTTGTAGATGCCGAAGGCCCCCTGAAAATAGTCGTCGACGTGGAAGTCGGCGGGCAGCTCGAAGCGTTCGGTAACCGAGCACTCGGTGTCACGCATGCGATCCAGCACGAACGTCCGCACTTCACCACGCCCGGTGTGATAACCCACGCAGTAGATCGAATCCTTGTGGAGCACCATGGCGTACGGATGGATCACGATCTTTTCCTCCGTTGCCTTCGCTGCGCTCTTGTATGACAAAGTCAATGGTCTGAGGTCGGACACCGCCTGGAAGAGATCGTCCAGCTCTTCCGTCTTTTCGGCGTAGTTCTTGGGAACGTGGGGCAAGTACAAAAAGCGGTCCTCGAGGCGCGCGTCGGCGAGACCGGCATTGGGCCCGCGCCCAGGCTTTTGCGCGAACGCCAACAGCTTGTTGATGGCCAGGTCTATCTCTTCGTACAGGGCAGACCCCTCCATGGGTTTGAACAAGCGCCGAGCAGCCAAGATCGCGTAGGCCTGCGTGCGCCTGAGCTCCACTTTGCGAGGGATCTCGCCCGGACGAATACGCCAGACACGGGCTCCGCCTCCCTTGGGCTGCGTGCTCACGAGGTCGTACTCTCGCTGGACCTCTCTCAAGTACCGACGCATCGTGCGGGGAGTCACCTCCAGCGCCTCGGCGAGCTCGTACAGAGTCAAACCCCGCGGATGCCGCGCCAACAGCTCGCGCAGCTTGTCAAGACGACGATGCTGGGTGAAGCGACCTGGTGGTCGCCCCAACAGGGTATCATTCATCGTCGGCTATCTTTAGCAGATCCCCTCGGACAACGGAAACCTGAGATAAAGTAGCCGCATGGCAGACTTCGACCCAGTCAGCCTGCTGCGCAAAAAGCGCGACGGGCACACCCACGCTGCAGGTGAAATCCGCGCGTTGATTCAACACCATATGTCCGGCGAAGTAACGGACTACCAGATGAGCGCTTGGCTGATGGCCGCGTTCTTGAATGGACTGGGCGTGCGAGAGATGCTGGAGCTCACGGACGCCATGCTCCACTCCGGGCGGGTACTGCAGCACGCGCGCGTTTCTCGTCCCAAAGTGGACAAGCATTCTACCGGCGGCGTCGGCGACAAGATCAGCATCTGCCTGGCCCCCCTGGTTGCCAGCTGTGGTGTCGCCGTGCCCATGATTTCCGGTCGCGGCTTGGGCCATACCGGAGGTACCCTCGACAAGCTCGAAGCCATTCCTGGGTTCAATGTCGCACTGAGCATCAAAGCATTCCAGCGTCAGCTCGAACGACTCGGCGTCGCCATGATCGGGCAGACCCCCGAGCTGGCACCCGCGGACCGGCGCCTGTACGCGCTTCGCGACGTGACCGGAACCGTCGAAAGCATTCCGTTGATCGTCGCCAGTATTCTTTCGAAGAAGTTGGCGGAGGGTATCGACGCGCTGGTGCTCGACGTCAAGGTGGGTCGTGGCGCTTTCATGAAGGATGAAGCCGCGTCTCGCCGCCTCGCTCGAGCCCTGATTCGCGTCGGAACCCGAGCCGGCAAACGCGTCAGCGCCCTGCTCACGAACATGGACACCCCCCTTGGTTTCACGATTGGCAACGCACTCGAGACACGCGAGGCGCTGGAAGTGTTACACGACGCCGGCCCCGCAGACGTTCGCAGCTTGACCTTGGCCTTGGGTGCAGAAATGCTGCTCGCCGCGTCGCCGGGCACGACGCGCAAACAGGCGGAGCGCGAGCTGGAGCAGGCGCTCTCGAGCGGTCGCGCACTCGAATTGATGGCCCGCATGGTGGCAGCGCAAGGCGGCGACGCGCGCTGCGTCGAAGACCCCAAGCGCCTGCCACGGGCTCGTGCTCGCGTAGCCGTCAGAGCTGACCGGACAGGCTTCGTGAACGATGTGGACCCTTACGCGCTCGCGCAAGTGGCGCTCGCCTTGGGCGCCGGGCGCAGGCGTGCGGACCAGACCATCGATCCTTCGGCAGGCATCGAGCTCACCGCCCGCAGGGGCGATCGCGTCGAGCGTGGCGAGCCCCTGTGCCACCTGCACGCCACGAGTCGCAAGCGCGCCGAAGCACTGGTTGAGCAGAGCGAGCGGGCGTTCCGCATCGGCGCACGGCCAAAACCAGCAAAGCTCATCCTCGCCCGCATGCACTAACTAACGCTAGGGGCCCACTCGCGTAGGAGCGGGACGAGGAGGTTCACGACTCGGACAGCCTGCTCCGGTTCGAGACGTCAGAAAACCGCCAAGAGACAAGGACCGCCAAGTTCGCCAAGGACTTGCAAGTGCGCGCTTGAGTGCGTGGCGAGCTTTACGTGCTTCAGTAGGCGCTAATCGCTGATGAGATTTTTCAATGAACCGCAAAACACGCAAAACACGCAAAACAAGTGCCGTGTCGCGAATAGTCGTCGCCAAATCAAAAATCCTTTGGCGCCCTTGGCGTTGCTTGGCGTCGTGGCGGTGAAATAGACGCTCCCGACCGCTGCGACTAACTGGGATTACGGGGAGGACTCCCAATGCCCTCCCCCGCGGTTCCAATACACATGGACGCAGCCTGGCTGTGGCAGCAGTGCACGGGCGAGGCGAACCCGTACCCCCGTGCTGCCCGTAGCGGTGGTCTGCGATTGAAAGAGCTCGGCACACCGGTTGCACATGGATCTTCATCAATCGAAGAAACATCAATCGAAGTAGTTGAGCAACAACGAGGTGGAACCATGAAACATGGATACATGATGGGCATGGGTCTCGCGACCGTGCTCGGCCTGCCGAGTTTCGCTAGCGCCGAAGGGACCAAGAAGGAGCCTGGCCAACACGAGCAGCAGCAACAGACCCAGCGTGTCGAGCAGAGCAGCACGGGGTTCGCTGCCATGGGCGCCGACGATATCAAACAGGTGCAACGCCACTTGCAGCAGCATGGCTTTTACGATGGAAATATCGACGGCATCGTCGGACCCAAGACTCGCACGGCGCTGACTCAGTTCCAGCAGCAGCAAGGGCTGCCCGCGACTGGTGCTTGGAATAGCGAGACGGCGAACGCCTTGGGGCTCGACGTGATGCAGAGCGAGCGTCAGCCCGTGCGAGGCACCGATTCGAGCATGGAAGCTCGAGGTTCCGAGCTGCAACAGGAGCCCGGAGTCCGGGGCGAACCCACCGGAATGACCTCGATCTCTCTGGCCCATCTGAACGAAGAACAGACGCGCTCCATCCAAGAGCGGCTGCGTGAGCTCGGCCACTACCGAGGCGAGATCGACGGCAAAGTCGGCCCGCAGACACGCGCTGCGCTGCGCGGCTTCTTCCAGCAGCAGGTCCGGTTGGCTGAACGGGGCATCGTCAGCGATGCGGCCGTCGAGCTATTCGGGCTCGACGTGAGCGAGGTGCAGCCGGTTTCTGGTGTCGAGGAGCAGCAAGAAACACAGGACTAGCCCAGCCTATGCGTTAGCGCTCGGCCTGGTTGGTCGCCGCCCGCTCGACGCTGGGTTCTTCGAGCCAGCTCTCGAACGACCCAACGTCGAGCGGAGCGGAAAAGTACTTGCCAAAGCGACGGTACGCATAGTCGATGGGTAACGCGAATGCCAAGCCTTGGCTGTCCCGAAGGATGAACGAGCTCATGGCAACGACGCGGCCGCTCGAGTCGAGCCACGGCCCACCCGAGCTGCCGCTGTTGCTGGTGAGATCGGCTTGCAGGAAGCGCACGCCGTCGTACAAACGCCCGACGTAGGAGACCGTTCCAGTGCTGAAGCTGAAACTCATCTTGCGAGGGGCGCCCATGGCGTAGATGGGCTCTCCCATCCGCGCGGTGCTGGCCGACGCCAGCTGAGCGGGCTCGAGCTTCGCGGGCGGGTCGAGCTCCAAGACGGCTAGGTCTAGCGCTCGGTCTCGTTCGACGACTCGGGCGCGTGCGCGCGGGCCCTGCTCGAATGCCACCTCGACCTCGGAAAGATTCTCGACAACGTGTAAGCAGGTCAGCACGTGCCGGTCACTGATGGCGAACCCCGCGCCATACATGCCGCCGCCTCTCACGAAGGCCGTGATCGCAAGAGCTCGGCGCGCCAGCTCGGGCGCGGGCAGCACCGGACCCGCCGAGGCAACGGTATGGGAAGAACTACGAGGAGCTTGGCGCAGCTCGTCGACGCTACCCTCACCTCTGACCGGAACCACGAATGGCTCGTCGATGTTCGACGCGACGGAGGGACGCCACAGGCTCAGCGTCAACCCACACCCCACCAGCACGCCCGCCCAAAAGCTGGGCGTGAGAGCCGTGCGCGCTCTAGTGCCGAGGGCACGCCACGAGCGTCGCTGAATCATGAATGGCGCCGGTTGTCACACATGGTGGTTCAAAAATAGAACGCGCGAACAGCGCGCGCGTTAAGGTAGCTCCTGATCCCCAGGCCGCAAGGGCGCCCGCTCAGTGTACGCGCTGACCCGGTTTGGCTCCAGCATCCGGCGACAGCAAGAAGACCTCTTGGGCGCCCGGACCTGCCGCCACCACCATACCTTCGCTCACTCCGAACTTCATCTTGCGGGGCGCCAGGTTGGCCACCATGACCACCAGGCGACCCACGAGTGATTCGGGCGCATACGCAGCTTTGATACCTGCGAAGACCGTGCGCCGCTCGGTGCCGCCCAAGCTCAACGTCAACTTGAGTAGCTTCTTGGCTTCGGGTACCTCTTCAGCGGCCAACACGCGCGCCACCCGCAGATCGACCTTGGCGAAATCGTCGATGGTGCAAGGCGGAGCCAGCGGTTCGAGCAGCCCGCCATCCTCGTCGGGCGAGGTGGCATGCGTCTGAGCTCCTTCTTCGACGCTTGCTTCGACCAAGCGCGCCACCGCTTGCGGGTCGACTCTTTGGAGCAGCGGTCGAAACTTGCCGACCACTGTATCCACGAGTGGAGTGCCTGCCAGCTGCCAGCTCTCGACGTCCGCGTTCAACAGCTCGGCGCTGTCACGGGCCAGCTTGGGCAGCACCGGCGCCAGATAAATCGCCAACTGCCGATACAGGTTCAGCGCCACGGTGCAGACATCGCGCAGGGTAGCGTGCTTGGCGGCGTCTTTCTTGAGCTTCCAAGGTTCTTTTCGATCGATGTATTCGTTGGCGCGATCGGCCAGCGACATACACAGGCGCATGGCCCTTGCGAAGTCACGAGCTTCATAAGCTAGAGCAATGTCATTGCCGAGCTGGGCACCGTGTTCGAAGAGCCCCTCGTCTTCGGGATAGGTTGGACTCAAACGGTCGACGAAGCGCGCCGTCCGGCTGGCTAAATTGACTACCTTGCCGATCAGATCGGCATTCACCTTGGTGGCGAATTCTTCCAAGTTGAGATCGATATCGTCGACTTTGCCGGTGAGCTTGCTGGCATAGAAATAGCGCAGGTAAGCGGGATCGAGGTGCTCTAGGTAGGTGGACGCCAGCACGAAGGTGCCCTTGCTCTTGGACATTTTCTCGCCGTTGACCGTCAAAAAGCCATGCACCTGCACGCGTGTCGGCAGAGCGTAGCCGGCGCTCTTCAACATGGCAGGCCAAAACAGCGTATGGAAGTAGGTGATGTCTTTGCCGATGAAATGATGGATTTCGACAGCATCCGACCGCCACCAGTCGTCCAGCTCGCAGCCGTGCGCACGGCACCACTCCGCGGTAGACGCTAGATAGCCAATCGGCGCATCGAACCACACGTACCAGTAGTGACCCGGAGCGTCCGGAATCTCGAATCCGAAATATGGGCCAGGCCGGGAAACGTCCCAGTCGCGCAGCGGCTCTGCCAAGAAGTGCCCCTTCAAATAGTTGGCGACCTCCGCTTGTAGGTGCTGGTCTTTCTGGGTCCACTCGGTCAAGAAGCCGCGCAGCTGTTCGATCTCGACGAAGTAGTGGCGGGCGCTTCGGATCTCCGGCTTGGCCCCGCTCAGCGTGCTGAACGGATCCACCAAATCGATGGCCGAATAGGCGGCCCCACATCGCTCACAGCTGTCCCCATACTGCTCGGTGGCTCCGCATTTGGGGCAGCGTCCTTTCACGAAGCGGTCGGCCAGAAATACGTTCGCCTCTGGATCGAACAACTGGGTCACATCCCGCTCCACGATCAGCCCTCGCTCCCTGAGGGCTGCCCAAAATCGCGCACAAAGCTCGCGGTTGTCCGGACAATGCGTGCTGCCGTAGTGGTCGAACTCAATCTGAAATCCCGCGAAATCCCGCAGATGGGCCGCCTGCATGTCCGCGATGAGCTCGACTTCGCTGCGCTTCTCCTGGCGAGCGCGGATCATGATGGCTGTGCCGTGCGTGTCGTCCGCGCAGAGGTAAATGCACTGGTTGCCTCGCAGCTTTTGGAAGCGCACCCAGATATCGGTCATCACGTACTCGACCAAGTGGCCGATATGGATGTGGCCGTTCGCGTAGGGCAGAGCGCTCGTCACGAGGATTTTGCGAGTCATGGTAGATTCGGCGAACCATAATGGAGCGTTCGACGCAAAACAACGCTGCCTCCCGGCAATGCGCGCGGAGGGCCCTGTGGCGCTGCCTGGGCAAAGCAAGCCCTACGCTGGTGCTCGTGCTCGGTCTGTGCACCGAAAACGCCCAGGCACAAAGCAGGGACGACTGGTGGGGGCGCGACAAGGCCCTGCATCTCGGCGTTTCTGCAGCACTCGGGGCTTCGGGTTATGCCGCCAGCAGCCTAGCGCTCGAAACGCACTCGACGCGAGCAGTTGCGGGGACCGCTCTGGCGCTCTCTGCCGGTATTGCCAAAGAGCTCTACGACCTTGCAGGCCATGGGCAACCCTCGTACAAAGACATGGTATTCAACGTGGCCGGCACGGCGCTCGGTGTGTGCGTGGCGTACCTGGTCGATGTGACGACCGGCTCGGAGCGGAGCAACACCAACGCTCGCCAATTGTCGCCACTGACGCTACGCTTCTGACTCGCAGGTTCACGACGTTCATGGGACTTCTCGACGACAAGGTTGCCGTCATCACCGGTGCCGGCCACGGTATAGGGCGCGCTACGGCGCTATTGTTTGCCAGGGAAGGCGCGCGCGTCGTCGTCAACGACCTGGGCTCAGGGCGAGATGGCTCCGGCTCCGCTCACGAGCCCGCAGATGAAGTCGTGCGAGAGATTGCGGCAGCGGGCGGCCAGGCAGTGGCAGACTACTCGGACGTCAGCGAGCCCGGTGCCGCTACGGCGCTGGTAGAGCAGGCCCAGCAAGCGTTTGGTGGCCTGGACATCTGGATCAACAACGCCGGCATCATCCGCGACAAGACCCTGCTGAAGCTTTCACTCGATCAGTGGAACTCGGTGATCAAGGTGCACCTGACCGGCACGTTTCTCGGGACTCAGGCTGCGGCGCTACACATGAAGCAACAGGGCCGCGGCGGTCGTATCATCAATACGACGAGCATCTCGGGTATGCTCGGAAACTTCGGGCAGGCCAACTACGCTGCTGCCAAAGCTGGAATCTACGGCCTGACCCGCACCGCTTCCATCGAGCTTCAGCGGTACGGCATCTTCGTCAATGCCGTAGCTCCGCTTGCCAAAACACGCCTCACCGAAGATCTGCCCATGTTCGAGAAGATCGGTGATTCGATGCTGGCCGATCATGTGGCCCCCGCACACTTGTTCTTTGCGAGCGAGCTCAGCGCAGGGCGCACTGGCTACGTGCTTTCCGTGGCGGGAGGAAAGCTGAGCGTCTACCGACTCGTGGAAAGCCCGGGCAGGTTCAAAGAACCCGACAACGGGGTCTGGCAAGCGCAAGAGATCGCCGATCATTTCGACGGCATTCAAAAACCTTAGCTGGCCTTTCGCGCTACTGACGGCATAAATTCTGCTATTTCAGGCATGCGTTGCTGGCCAAGAGGCCGGGTGTTAGGTTTGGGGAACGGGGCGTCCGGCGCCGCAAGGTGCGGTACCCCACAGAGCTCACGATGCCGCGCGATTCTCAAATCCCGTTGTTTCTCTGGATCGCCACGGCCATCCTGGTGCACCTGCTGTGGGGCGGCGGGGCCGAACACGCGGCCACCCAAATCGAGCAGACGCTCGATATCGGACGATTCGCGCGCTCCGTACGCCAGCATGTACGGTTAACTACACAGACGCTCGAAGTGGTGCTGGACGACTCGAATACTGATCCCGAAGATGAGCCGGAAGCAGTCGAGCCCGATCAGTCAGAGCCCGAAGAGCCCGAAGAGGATTCCGAGTCGAGCGAACAGGTTCCAGACACCAAGACGCCAACGCCGC
>CBFGRJ010000015.1:0-39662 GCA_965651135.1 uncultured Myxococcales bacterium | reverse complement strand
GCTGGTTGCGCTGGCGCTGGTTGTGCTGGCGCTGGTTGTGCTGGCGCTGGTTGCGCTGGCGCTGGTTGCGCCGGAGGGGCCGGTTGCTGCGCCTGTAGCGGCTCGGCTTCTTCCGTGCCCTCTGGCAAGAGGCCATCGGCGACGTTGACGACTGGCTCGAGCCAAGTATCCGCCTGCCCGAACAACCAGGGTTGATACCAGCGGTACTCGAGCGGCAATAGCGCCAATCTCAGATCGGGAGCCATCGGGAGGAAGCCGGATGGACCAGATGTATGGGTCTGAGGAGCTCGAACCACGCTCGCGGGAGCGGTAGGCGCTGATGCTGCAGGGCTGACAGTCGCTCGCGGGCCTGCTGCCTGCAACGACGACACCAAGAAAAGGTTCACGAGCGCGGCAGAAGGCACGAGGACACTTCTCGTGCGGAACCCAAATCCTGCTGACATCAAGGACCTCCTTATAGTGGCGCCGGGGGGCGAAATGCCTCAAGTAAGGCTCGACGCGGACCTCGTATACACTCATTCAGACAATCCTGTGAACCCCTTGTGAGCCGTTCGCGGTGGGTTGCACATAGAATTGATAATTTTCGCCTAACAATTAGGCAGGGTGAGCGGTCAATGATAGGCGTGGTCGTGGGGCTCGAGTTGGTTCGGAGCCCTTAGCAAACGCCCTAGCGTGTCACGACGGCGAGCGTCTCCGCGCCTGCCCCGCGAGCCAGGTCCATCAAGTGCACGACCTCTCCGTAGGCAGCACCGTCATCTGCGCGAAAAAACACGACTTTTTCACGCCGGGCCGAAAGCCTGCGACTGAGCTTGGAGGCAAAAGCTTCGATGGCCACGGGTTCGTGATTGATCGTGAGTTTTCTATTAGCGGAATAATCGATCACGATCGAGGTATCCACCGCTACCGTCTGACTGGTTTCTTCCGCCTTCTTGGGAACGCTGGCCGATAGATGCTTGAGCATCGAGGGCGTGAGCACCATGAAAATGATCAACAACACCAGTACGATATCCACCAGCGGGGTCACGTTGATCGCGGCGCGGACACCCTTCTCGCTATTGCCGATGTCCATGCGTTCCCTTTGGCTTGGCCTCGGCGGTCTCGACCGCCTCTGTGCCCAGAATCACATCATTGATGTCAGCATTGTGCAAGGTATCCAGCGCTTGCCGCACCGCGCCAAACGAAGCGCGAGCATCGGCCTTCAAGTACACGCCTTTGTCCGGGTGCTGCGCTCGCTCGCGAAGCACGGCAGCTTTCAGGTCCGTCAGACGACCAACTTGTTTGGAACCCACGTACGTGCGCTCGTCCGCCGTGATCGAGATCACGATGTCCCTGCCATCGTCCGGCTTCCTCGCGTGATGTCGCGTTCTGGGCAGGTCTACCGCCACACCGCTTGCGATTAGGGGGGTGACCACCATGAAGATGATGAGCAGCACCAACACCACATCTACCAGCGGTGTCACATTGATGTCTGCTTTGACTTCGTTGGGCGGGCTGTCGGAATCACGGGCAATGATCGAACGTATCGCCCGCAACCGCTCCCGGTCTGGCTGGCCGTTAGAGGGCATCAGACCTCGGCGTTAGGCTGTTTTTCAGCATGATCTGCAGCAGGTGGCTCCGCCTCGGTGGGCGCGGGGGCACTTGCCCGCTCGTCGGTCGCCTTGCGAGTGGCATGCAACAGCCGGTCTGACAACTCACCCGTGGCGTCATCCATGAGCACGCCGAGGTCATTGACGCGCGTCGTGAAAAAGTTGAAGAGCCAAACTGCCACGATCGCAACGGCGAGACCGACAGCAGTCGTCATCAAGGCTTCCGCAATGCCGGCCGATACGGTGGCCAAGCCGCCTCCTCCACCCCCGGCGGGATCAGCCATCTGGCGGAACGCCGTGATGATACCGAACACCGTACCGAATAGGCCGACGAAGGGAGCGGATGAGGAAATGGTGGCCAGCGCGGGGAGGCCTCGCGACAACTCAGCAAGCTCGCGCTTCTTGGCGCGCTCCATGGAGCGGCCCACGCTATGGACCAGGAGCTCCCTTTCAACGGCATCTTGCGCAAGCCCACCCAGTTCTTGCACGCCTGCCTGGTACTCCTTCAAGCCCGTCTCGATGATGCGCGCCAGCGGCGTATCTTGCCAGTTCTTGCCCAGGCGGGCTGCCTGGTCGAGCTTTTCGCGAGAACGGATCAAGGGCTCGAGCGCCGCAATGAACGCGAGCGAGCGGGCGCGTCCGCGCTTGTAGGTGATGAATCTCTCGAGTCCAATGCCAATGGCGTACATCGACATCGCGATCAGCAGAATCACGACGCCGCGTGCGACCAGTCCCATCTGGTCCCAAAGTCCAAGCAGTGAAAAATCCATCTAATTTCGTCCTTCCGCAGGATCTGAGAAAACACCAAATCTGCCGCTGTCTCGAGCTCTTGGGCGGCACTAACGAATGCGATACGTGAGAGGGTAACAGAACGCTGTGGCCTGTCCGCCAATGGTCAATGGGCGATAGCGCCAGCGGCCGATCACCGTAGGGATCTGTGAATCAATGGCCGCACCGGCGCCCTTGATGATATTGACTTGTGTGACCCGACCGGCTGCTGAAACGCACACCCGGAGCACCGCCGTATACTCCGCGCCGGTGCGCGCCAGCGCTCGCGGCAGCTTCACCCGATACGGGTCGACGTTTGGGTTGATGAGCAACTGCTGGCGCCCCACCCTGCCAGATACCATTTTGGGCCCCGCGGGTTTGGGCGGTGGTGGCTTGGGCTTTACGCCACCCACGACACCGCCGAGCACACCTCCTTGAACCCCGCCCTTGACTCCGCCGGCCACCCCACCTGGCTCGCCATCGTCCGACGCCGACGTATCTTCTTCCTCGATGCTTGCTGGTTCGGGTTCTTTGATCTCTTCTTTTTCCTTCGGCTCGACCAGAGTCTCCTGACGTTGGACCGGCTTGGTTTTCCGCTGCTTCGACTCGGTTGCCTTTTTGCCTGCGGGCGGAGGGGGAGGAGGAGGCGGCGGCGGCACCATGGCCGTGAGCGTCACCTCGATCGACGGCAAAGGCATCTCGTCCACCTGCCATAGCGAATGCGCCACACCCGCGACCAAGAGCAACCCATGCACCACCAGCGATACGGTCAACATGGCTCGGCGCCAGCGCTTCGGCCCCGAATCGGTCTTGGTTAGCAACCCCTCAAAGGCCATGACTGCTCTGGGGAGCCTCTCGCTTTGGGTTCTCTTGGGCTTTGGTGGCACGCTGCCGCCACATTTCCGCTGCGTTCATCTGTGCTTGCCACTGCTCCGGTGCGTCGAGAAAGGCCAGTGCCTTTTGTCGATGCAGCAGGTTCATGTACGTCATCGCTTCGCCGAAACCAGGCCGAATCGCCAGAGCTTTGCCGAGGTGCTCGAGCCCCACGTCGGCCAGTCGGGCGCGCTCCTCCTTCACTAGATCTCCCTCGGCAAATACGGGCTGCTGCTGGTCCGGCTTCGCCCCAGGGCGTGGATCGAACGTAGTGTTGTCGCCGCTCCCGCCCTTTTCGAACAACAGGTTATAGATCAAAACTCCAGCGGCATATTGAGCTTCCGCGTCTTTCGGCTCCAGCCGCGCGCGCTCCAGCGTCCACTTCAACGCGTCTCGCCAACGCTCCCATCGCGAATAGACTTGGATGAGGCCGTGAATGGCCTTGCGGTCGCGCGGGTTTTTCTCGAGCTTTCTCGTGTACATTGCCTCCAACTGCTCGAAACGATCTGCATCGAACAAGGTTTGAATGTAGAGCTGCTCGCCCCGTGGATCGTCAGGCTTGAGCTGCTGCAGCCGCTCGAACGCTTTGAGCGCACAATCCACCGCACGTTGGTTGTCGTTCGATTGACCGCCCGGAACAAGCAGCTGGCGGCACGCCAGACCCTTGTTGAGAACCACTGCGGGCAAATCGGGATATAGCGCCTCGGCGCGTTCGTATTCTTCGATGGCTTCGCTGTATTCGCCGGATTGGTATAGACGATTTCCCTCGCGGGCGTGCTGCCTGGCTCTTAGCTCGGTACAACCCAAGCCGACCACGGCAGTGATGGCCACGATGACCGATACCTGGAGGACCGTGCAGCGCTGCATTGACCGTGTGCTCGAAAAATATCCGCAGCCCTTCAACGCGGGTCGAGCTGCGCGGGCGTCATAACACAACCGGTCCGGCGGCGCACAGTGCCGTCTCTGTCATGCTTCGCTCACAATTACAATCTGAGTGTTCGCTCACATCGGTCTCCGGAATCGCGACCGGAGCCGAAATCGTTGCATTGGATGGTTGAAGTTCTCCGTGGAGCGCCGCTAGGATGCGCCGCATGAGATTCGCCTGCCTTGCTGGACTGCTTTTGGGGACACTCGTTCTAGCGTGCTCCGACTCGGAGACCATGATCGCACTCAACGTCTGCACTCTCGCCTCGGTGGACGCCGAAGAGGTAGACTCGCTAAAGGTGCGGATCGAGGGGGCGGCCACCGCAACACGGGAGCTCCAAGACGTGAATGTTCTGCCCTGCGGCACGAAACCCACGTTTTTCAGCCGAATCCGCCTGGCCGAGAGCACGAAGAAAGGCACCGCCACCATCGAGGTCGATGCCCTGAACGCATCCGGAACGCTCCTCGAAACCGGGATGACGAGCGTCACGGTACGCCCCGATGAGGTGGTCGCAGCCTTCGTCGAATTGGGCACCGATGAAATGCAGGGCAGCGGAGGCACTGGAGGAAGCGCCGGTGCCGGCGGAGACGGTGGCCAAGCGGGCGATGCCGGCGGCGGAGGAGCTTCCAACTAGGAGGCGCCGGGTTTTTGGTGCACTCGGCCGCGTTCCCGTCGGGTCGATTGAGTCAAAGCGCCACGGTCGACGCGCCGCCCAGACTCGGCGGTTCGGGTCGAATTTGCTACAACGCGCGTTGGCGACGCACCACGGAGGCCACGTGACCCCGTGTTGAACTGTCGCAAGGAACGTGGCCGCCTTCTTGCAAATACGATTCTTGAAACATGACGGGTGCTCCATTAGCGCGTGACA
Organism: uncultured Myxococcales bacterium; assembly: GCA_965651135.1. Taxonomy (GTDB): domain Bacteria; phylum Myxococcota_A; class Polyangia; order Polyangiales; family Polyangiaceae; genus JAICQQ01. Next base: position 34,642 of record CBFGRJ010000015.1, on the reverse strand, counting down.
CGGCTGCAGAAACGCATCGACGCTCAATCGGACTACTCGTCGGCATGCTCGTAGCTACCCTCAGCGCTACAGCACGCGCTGTCCCACCCGCCACTCTGAATTCCGCCGAGATCGCTGCTGGCCTGCGTTATGGACAGGATCTCGAGGAGGGCGGTCTCAACCCGTGGGGCGTGGGGCTCGGGGTTGGCGCCGGTTATACGTTACCTCAGGCCGTGTATTTCGGCGCGCAATTCGACTACTTCTTTGGGTCGGAGCTCGAAGCGCCGGCATACCGGCTCAAAGGCTCGTACTGGGAGGCGTTGGCGAAGCTGGGGTACGACCTGGGTCTATCCGATCAATGGGTAGTGCGGCCGGGACTGGCAGCGGGCGCTGCGACGTTTCGTTCGGAGCTCTGTCCGCCTGCGCCCGAAGCTTGCTCGAAAAGCAGTGATACCGGGTTCGTCATCGCACCGGGCATCTCGGCGCTGTATCTAAGACCGAGCTTCGCCGCAGGCGTCGACATTCGGTACGACGTCGTCTTCACCGAAGAGACCGATGCGAACCCCGATGACAACACCGAGGCCATCGTGGGGGCCGTGAGCTTCGGGTTCTGACATGCGGCCCCGCTGGCACGAAATCTGCGTATCGTCCACGCATGGGCGGCTTTCTCCGAAACGGAACCTGGATCCACGACGACGAGTGGACAACGAACAAGGACGGCTCCTTTCAGCGTGAGCCGACCAAGTTTCACGATCGAGCCCAACGCGATTCGTCGGCGCGATTTACAGTAGAGCCAGGGCGCTATCACCTGTTCGTTTCCCTGGCTTGCCCCTGGGCGCACCGGAGTCTACTCATTCGCGCGCTCAAGGGCCTGGAGAGCGCCATTCCCATCTCGGTGACGAATCCCGTCATGGGACGCGACGGTTGGTCGTTCGGGGCACAGGCGGATCGCCCCGAGCCAGAGCCGCTCCTCGGCAAGCGGTTCTTGCGCGAGATCTACCTCGAAGCGGACCCGGAGTTCAGTGGTCGAGCCACGGTCCCGGTACTGTGGGACACGAAAGAGCACACCATCGTCAACAACGAATCACGCCAGATCTTGCGCATGCTGGACGTCGACTTTCACGCCTTGGCCCGCCGCAAGGTCTGCTTGTACCCGAACCATCTCGCAAAGGACGTCGACCGAACGATCGATGCCATCTATGCACCGATCAACAACGGTGTCTATCGCGCGGGCTTCGCCAACACCCAACACGCCTACGAAGAGGCATTCGACGACCTGTTCGCAGCACTGAACCACTATGACCAGCTGCTCGAGGGCCAGCGCTACCTGTGCGGCGAGCAGTTGACCGAAGCCGATCTCTGTCTGTTCACCACGCTGATCCGCTTCGACCCCGTGTATTACGTTCATTTCAAGTGCAACCAGCGACGCCTCGCGGACTATCGAAACCTCGGCGGTTACGTGCGTGAGCTCTATCAGCTACCTCACGTTGCCGCAGTGTGCGACTTCAACCACATCAAGCAGCATTACTACCGCAGCCACCCTGCCATCAATCCCAAGGCGCTAGTGCCCCGCGGCCCCGACCTCAGCTGGCTCAAACAACCGCACGGCCGCGGGCATTTGGCAGGTGGCCCGCCAGCGGAGCTCTACCCTCCCTCCAAAGCGTGGGGCGTACCCACGCTTCACTGATGCAGTCACCGGCATGCGTCGTAGCTGGCTTCGAGCTGCTCGATGCACCCATCTAGAACACATGTCGTGGCACCACTAGCCATGCAGTCGTAGTAGGCCTCGGTGGCATCCAGGCATGCTGGCTCGCTCTCCGAAGAGAAATTGCATTCGTAAGCGTAGCATTCTCCCACCGAGGCGTAGAGACCGCAGTCGGCCTCGCGCTGAGCTTCACAGAATTCGCGACAGGCTCCAAATGCGGCACTGCCGGCGCCTCCTTCCCCACCCACCGGCGCGTGGCCGCCCCCCTCGTCGTCACGCCCACAGGCCGCGAGCACGAGTCCCAGCGCTAGTGAATATACCCATGATGCTCTCATCAGTCTCTCCGGAGCCCGCGGCCAACGCGCCGTGCCTGGTTCGAGGCGGAGCTTACTCGCCAGTCTTTACTCGAGACAAGAGCGAAGCAACAGCGTCGGGTGCAAGGCGCGCGACGGCACCAGCTCACCACATCCCGAGCGGTCAGTTCTACGAAAGCCACGCCCACAAAGGCAATTGGAAAGCAGAGCCTGCTGTGCAATGGTGAAAGCTCCGCATGGTGGCTGGAGGTCGATGTTCATGACCCGAGGGGTAAAGGCGTTGAGCACGGCGTTACTGTGTCTTTCCGCACTGTGTCTTTCATGGTCCGCCTCGAGGGGTTCGACGACTGCGCTCAGTAGGCCACGTCAGTAGCCACAGAAGCCATCCCGCTCGTCGAAGCGGAAATCGCCGGACTCTTCACCCCAACCCGCGTTCAAGAGCGGCTTCCAGATGGCCTGTTCCTCGTCGTAAATCATCAGCACGCTGTTGTGCCCCTGATATTCGAACACGTAGCCATAGGCGACCTGGCGACCGTCGATTTCGGCGATGGCCGCCGCGTCCATACCTAGCTCACTGTTGGCACAAGCCCCCTCCTCGTCGATCAGCACGCGCGGGTTCGTGAACTCGACCAGGTGTGTCCACAAACACTCTTCTTGCTGGCCGGCGAACTTCTCGCAACCCGCTGGCCCATCACCGATGCGGGAGACGTCGAAGCGCACTACGCACACCTCGGGCCCCTGCCCTTCGTCACCTAGCAAGTAATACTCCTGGTAGGTGTCGAAGCTGGTTTCCGTCACGATGCCTTCCGAGCGCCGGCCGCAAACGCCGAGCTCGGCGTACCCGCTGTCACCTGCCGCGCCGCCACCGCTGCCAACCGACGACGCGTCGGCCGTCGACTCCGCCCCGCCGCCGCCGCGTGCCGTGGTGACCCCTGCCGAGGTGCTCTGAGCCGAACTTGTCTGGGCCGCACTGCTGGTCTGGGTCGAAGCGCCCCCCGAGCCCGTGGCCCCGCTGGCCGCAGTCGTAGTAGCGGCATCTGGACCTCCCGAGGTCTCATCGCCGCATCCGGCTGAGAGCAGGGTCACGCTACAGAGCGCGGCAAAGGCAAACCTCGCCGAGCTCATTGGGGACCTCCGTTGAGGGCGTACAGGTCGTCGACCAGCACGTTGTGCCCCACGAGCTTGTTGTAGGCGTCGTTACCCGTTGGAATGTCGAACTTCACCTGGAACACCGTGTCTTTGCTCGGGGTGATTTCACGAATCACGCCTCCGGTCCCGTAGTTGCCCAGCGTGTTGCCATTCTCGAGGCGAATCGCCATGCCTCGGGAGCGGGGCCATTCGGGCCCGTCGTTGTAGCGCCACAACTCGGTCAGGGTTTTTGCCTCGCGGTCTATGGCAAATTCGATGAACGCGTGCTGGTTCGGCATCGGCGTCTGATTGAAGGATTCGTAGCCAGGCATATGTGATGAGATAATTAGTGTACCCGTGGGCGTGATATTCGGGAAGTGCTGAAACCCAAAACGCCACTCCTCCGGAGGGTTCGCGAGTGGCGGAGCGAAGGCCCAGGCACCTGGTTGATTTCCGTAATAGCCGACCATGTCACCGGTCTCGCGATCGATCTCGACGACCGCGCCCGGTTCGGGGAATGACATGAAGACGCTGTCTTCGACCGGATTCCAATTGATGGTATTCGAGTAGCAGTTGGGGCTCAGGTCGAGCTCCGTACCGCAGTCCCAAATCGTGCGGTCCACCCCATCGGCCGTCAGCTCGTGCAGCTCACCGCTGTTGCCCACGTCGAACAGCAAACTTCCGTCGTCGGTCACGTCGATACAATCCGCCAGCCCTGGAAGGTCGATGACCTCGAAGTACTCACGGTCTAGGGTCATCTTGAGCACGCGGCCCTGGTTGCCCACCCGCGACTCTTCGGCCACTATGTATTGCCCATCGCGGGCGACGCGCGGAAACCCCATGGGCGAGTTCCGCGAGGGGTCGTTGTAATACCAAACGATGCGACCTTGGCGATCCATAATGTAAAGCCAAGCCTGGTAGCTCAAGTAACTGTTCAGGTTGTTCGCGACGTTGTCGCCGGAATCTTCGACGGCTCCGAACAACCAGCGTTCAGGGCTGGCGCGTTCGGCATCGTAGCTCATGACCGTGGGCAACGGCATGCTCGGGGGCAAGGAGCCGGTGACGCCGACCTGAGCCGTCGCCTTGTACTCGACATCGCCGACCTTGCTCACCACGCTGACGGATACCTCCGTCTCTGCGGGGACTCCCAGCACGACGTCTCGGCGCTCCCCCACCTGCCCGGAACCGGGGTGCGACGTCATCGCAGATTCTCCCTCGAAACTGAATTCGAGCCAGGTGCTGTCTGCTTCGAGCAGCTGGTCCCAAGTGACCACCAAAATCGTGTTGACGTCATCGTGGACACTGATTGCTAGATTGTCGGCGTACTCGTCATTCACCACACTCCCTGTCGATCCCTCCGTGCCGGCGGTCGTGGTGGTGTTGCCGCCCCCTGCACCCACGGAGCTCGAGGCGGCGGCAGTGGTCGCCACCGACCCTGCGTCGGTGGTTGCCGTTTGCCCAGCACCGCCGCTGCTGGCGGCCATACCCGTGGTCGCTGCGCTGGTGCCCGTCGCGGTGGCAGTAACGGTGCTCGTGGGAGTGCCATCGACGCTACCGCTGGTGGCTTCGTTCCCATCACTCCCACCTCCGCACCCACCTCCGGACCCGGCGAACCACAGGCCGAGCATCGCGCAGAGCAGGGCGCGCGTCGGCGCCGGCCTCATCGCATCAAGCAAGCTATCCATGGCAATCAATGCACTTGTCGCCGGCTATCGGCCGTTCCACGCAACTATCCTGCGCGGGGCGCGGCTCGCCGACCGGAGACGCTACGGCGGGATTTTTCCATTTCGACCCCTCGTGCGTGTTTCCCCCGCCCAGTAAGAACCTGAGCCGATTGGAGGCGTAGCGGCAACTAATATTAGCCGCTGATGTTGCGCTTCCGACCTCGACCGGTGGGGCCCGCCGTTGAGTCCACTGGCTGGGCGCTCTGCGCCTTGCTGGCGGCATGTTCGAGCCCCGAAGAACATCCGGGCGATCCAGCGGGGCACGGCGTGAGCCAAGGCATCACCACGTCCAGCACGGTGACGACCGGTACAGGCGGGTCGGGCGCGGGTTCGAGCGCCACGACCGCCGCCATGTCCAGCAGCACGGCCACCACGAGCCCGGGCACGGGCGATGCCGCGAGTAGCTCTGGTGGAATGACGAGTGTAGCGGCCGTAACGGCCACCGGCACGGGCGCGACTGGCAGCACTGGAGTCTCGGTGAGTGAGCTCATCGTGAGCGCCGTGCCTGGTAACGACACCATCGGCCTGGAGTGGCCCGTTATCGAAGGAGCGCTCGGCTACAACGTGTACTGGTCGACATCACCCGGCGTATCACCTGCCAGCGGAACACTCGTGAGCGGGGCGCCGCGGGGCTTCGTGCACCGCGGGCTCACCAACGACCAGCCCTATTACTATGTCGTCACCGCCCTGCTGGCCGACGGTGAAAGCGCACCCTCCACAGAAATCGCCGCCACTCCGACCGGAGAGTGGGTGCTCGAACAGCTGGGCACCGGTGACTTCGACGATATCGTCACGGGCAGCCCCATCCCCACGATCCCCGTCGAACGACGCATGCACGTGCTCTTGCTCGGAGAAGGTTACACCAGCGCCGATCTCCCGTTGTTTCATGATCACGGCGATCACGAAGCGGGGCGACAAAACGACGTCGATCGCTGGGTCGACCTCGTGTTTGGTATCGAGCCGTACAGCCTGTTCCCACAAGCGTTCGTCGTTTGGTATCTACCCCGCGCCTCGACCACCAGCATCCGCGACGCCAATCCGGATACCGCGTTTCAAGTCCCCCTCACCTTCGGCGGTAGCCTGCCGCAAATGGCCCGACCTGAAGCCACCGGACCTACCTCCCAACGGCTGTTTGCCGCGCTCGAGCAGCACCCCTACGCCCAGGGCGCCGAGAGCAGTCAGCGGGGTAGCTTGCGGAATTTCGTAGCCAGCTTTTTGATCTTCGATCCAGAGCGCGGCCAAGCCTCGGTCAGCGGTCTGGCCACTTCACTCAGCAATCCGGACGATACCTCGGTCCGCATCGACGCGGCGTTTGGCCTCGGACACGCGCACGAGTTCACGCATGCCTTCGCAGGACTCAGGGACGAGTACTTGGAGAACGACAATTCCGCGCCCAACGACTGGCAAGCAACGAGCAACGTGGTCGGCACCAATGTTTGTTCGGAGCTGCCATGGGCCCATTTGCTCCAGGGCAGCGCCATCAATCCAGACGCCGCCGGTCTAGTGGGCGCCTTCGGGACCGAGGCCATCGGGTACCATTCCGAGCTCTTGTGCTTGTTGAACGGCACCCACGACAACGGCGAGTACTACGCCGGCACGGGAGGCGCGTGCCAACAGAGCAGTTGCACCCTACGTGTCGAGGATCGAATGTGCAACTTCTGTCGGGAGATCAGCGCCTATCGCACCTTCGCCCGCAGCGGCGTGCTCGACAACGACAGCTCCGGCTTTCAGGTGTGGCAAGATCAATACCGCATGGCGTTCTACGAACGCTTCGGCCTACGCGTGCCCGGCGTGGATTTCGAGGGGAGCTTGCCACAAAGCAACGATGTGAGAAATCCAGCTCAAGGTCAGCCGATCTTCGAGGACTGCGTCCCCTAGGGCCAGTGTTCTTCAATACAGCACCATCAGCCGCAAGCGGTGGCTCAACGCCTCGTTCGCGAAGGCGCTGTCGGCAACGTTGTCGGCGCGCAATTCGACGTCGGCTTTGGCGTACCCGAGGACATACTTGATGTAAAGCTCGTCCCACAAGAGGTACTGCACCGCGGCGAACATTTGTTGATGAGTCTGATTTTCGGGATTACCTCGAGCGTCGAAGTTGAAGTTCTCCCAATAGGTCCGGTGATAGCCGACCCCCACCAGCCAATCTTCGAAGTAGGGGCGCGCGTTCAAAAAGCCGCCGTACGTCAGCGTCGTGGTGCTGGTTCCCGGGCGAGGAGCACCGTCGGGCTCGAAGTCGTCCTCCACGCGGTGACCCACGCCACCGCCCAGCTCGACCCAAGGCGAGAGCACGAACTGCAGCTCTGCCCCCACGCCTTGGGTTTCGGTGCGAGCATCGCTTTGATCCTCCAACGCAGAACGAAGGCGGCGTTCGTAACCGGCCTTCAACTTGACCCAATCGAAATCCAAGACACCCACGGGGCGAAGGCCCACATCGTTGCCCGATGAGGTGATGCCAAAGCGCGCCAACAGCTCGAGGCGCAACCACTCGGGGTAATACCAATGAATGGCAGCCCCGCCCGTGCTGATCCCCCGGTCCCACAGGTCCGTCAAACCATAGGCTTGAGCGACCTGCGGAAACTGCGTGCTGTAAGCACCCAGGCGCTCGAAGGTGTTCAGGTCGAGACCCATGCCGAAGTGGTAGACTTCGAACCCCTGCATGCGGCCCACCTGGACATCGAACATCTTCCACTTGCCCACGCGAATCCAAGCATCGTCGATATCGGTGTAGCCGGTCACGGGTGTTTGATCGGTGTTGGCGATGAACTCGACGTTGGCCTGAATGAAATAGTCGTCATGAACATTGTAGACCGGTGTAGCGCGTAGGCCGAAACGGCCTTGCATGCGATACTCCGTGGTGGGGTAATCCAATCGCTTGCCGGGTTCGGTCGTTCGGTAGCTGCTGTCGAGCCACCCAAAACCAGAAAACCCCACTCGCAGCGGAGGCTCACCCGCGGACTTGGGCATGTAAGGCCACTGCAAACGGTGGATCATCAGGCTCAAAGAACCACCCGGAATACCCGGTGTGGGGTGATTCGGGTAGGCTTCTGGAGGCAAGAGCTCGAGCGCCAGCGGCGGTGGCTCGACAGGTGCGTGATCCTCCGCGGAAGGCGGCGTCTCGGGTTCTACGGCCTGGGCATCGAAGGGGGGCAGGATGGACAAGCCGGCGGTGAGCAGACTCGTTCGAGCGCACCTCTCCACCAGCCCGCGAACACGCGAAGGTTGAATCGTCATTGGCTTTGAGCTTGGTTGTCAGTTGATGGTGATGGACTGTCGAAGCTGGTCGAGAACCGGACTGTCGGAGCTCGGACCCACCTGAAACAACACGGGTCCTTGCTCGATTACCCAAGCACCGAGCTCCATGTCCCAGTACTTCAGATCGCTCACGCGAATGGGAATGGTCACGCGCTTGGCCTGCCCCGATTCGAGGTGAACTCGTGCGAACCCCTTCAACTCCTTGAGCGAGCGGCGCGCATTTGTCTCCGGGTAAGAAGCGAACACAAAAATCACCTCGTCACCCGGAGGACCATCGATGTTTCTCACGTCGACCTCGACGCGGATCACCCCATCTTTCGAAATATCTGCGCAGGGAATGTGCAGACGCTCGTAGCTGAACGTGGAATAGCTGAGCCCGTGACCAAACGCGTAGAGGGGTTCGAGGCCCAAGTAATCGAAGCGCCGATAGCCCGCGTAGTACTCCATAAAGGTCGCCTGTTGTTCGGTACTGAAAGCGGGGAGCTGGGCTTCGAACGCTGGCCACGTCACCGGCAAGCGACCAGCAAAGTTGGCTTGGCCAAACAGCAGCCGCCCGAGCGCTTCGCCGCCGCGCTGCCCGGGGTACCAGGCCATGATCACGGCATCGACAGCGTTGTGCCACGGCATCTCCACGACGCCCCCTGATTCGACCACCACGATCGTCGGCTTTCCCGCGCGAGCGGCCACCACATCGTCCACCAGATTGTTGTGCACGTCGCGTAGCTTGAGGGTCTCGCGATCGGAGGCGCCCGTATATTCCTCCCCTTCGTCGCCCGGCGTATTGCCGACGATGACGACCGCCACGTCGGCGTTGGCCACCTCGGCACCGCTCGCACCGAGCGTGACCGTCACGCCGTCGGGCGCGGCCGCTTGGATTCCGTCGAATGGTCCGACCGTGAGTGCCGGATCGGGTCGCACTCGGCTGCTGCCGCGGTCGCCGAGCGCAGCTTGGGTGGCGAAGTTGAACGTGGTAGTCTGGGGATTGTCACTGATCACGGTGAACTCCACCGTGGCCCCCACGACAGCGACCGTCGTGGCGTTGACGATCGGCAACACGCCGCCATCGTTCTTGAGCAGCACCATGCCCTTTTCCGCCGCTTCGCGAGCCAACGCGATGTGGGCTTCGGGGCTCTGGATCGAGCCTCGTGCATCGTCGTAGGTACTGGTGGGGGTTTTCGGTCCCCAGGGCCCGTTCATGTAGGCGGTATTGAACCGCAGCTTTTGCTCCAGAACCCGGAGAACGGCTCGGTTCACGACGTCGACCGACAACGCGCCTTCTTGGACCAAGCGCGGAATGGCATCGAAGTTGAGCGTCCAAGGAACCTCCACGTCCAGCCCTGCCTCGAGCGCTTGCCTGGCGTACGCGCCGTCTTGAGGAGGATCGACGGGTCCCTGCGCGCCCGGCATGGCCCACCAGTCGGTGAGCACGAAGCCCTGAAAGCCCATGTCTTCTCGCAGCATCGTGGTCAGCGTGTGCGGGTTTTGGGTGGACTTGACCCCGTTGACCAGGTTGTACGCAGCCATGATGCAGCCAACCCCGCCGTCCCGGACGACCATTTCGAAGTGGCGTCCGTACACCTCGCGCAGGGTTTGCTCATCCATGTCCGAGCTGATGCTGTCGCGGTCGTCTTCGATGTTATTGGCAAGGTAGTGCTTGGCGCAGCCGCTGACGTACTGCTGCAGGCCTCTGGTGTAGGCCGTGGCAATGCGCCCGAGGTGAAAGGTATCTTCGCCGAAGGTCTCCTGCGCTCGGCCCCAAAAAGGATGCCTGAGCAAATTCATGCACGGGGCAAGCAGCACGTTGTTGCGAGAAGCGAGCGTTTCGTCGCCCATGGCCTCGCCCAGGCGATACACCAGGTCGACGTCGAAGCTCGCGCCCTGCGAGACACTCGTGGGAAATGAGGTCGCGTAGTTCTGGAGCGGATCGCGCCCAAGTCCCGATTCGAGGTTGAGCCCGTGAGGTCCATCGCGCCATTGATAGCCGCGAATGTTCAATGCGGTGTCGTCCCTCGATCGCTGAATGTCCTCGTAGCGATTCGGCGCATCCGGAAGCGGGTTTTGAACCCCGGTGAGCTGGAGGACTTTTTGGTTGATGTCCATGCGTCTGAGCAACGACTCGGCCTCCGCTCGAATGGCCGGGTCCGGCACGTAGGCAGGGCCGATCGGCGTATCGCCGCACGAGATGCGGTTGGCGTCGTCCACGAGCGGCTCCCCGCTCGCGCCTGCTTGGCCGCCGGCGATCACCTCCTCTTCCACGAGTAGCTCTTCCGGGAGTGGGCCCGTAGGCAGCGACGAGGGAGTCCCGGTCGTCCCGCTGGTGGTGCCGCTGGATGCTCCGCCGGAGCCTGTGGTCATCGGCGTACGATTGGCCCGCTTTTCGAGCGCCTTCACCGAGTCCGCATGTTCACATGCAGCGAACGCCCCGATCGTGACGACCAGCCCTAGGGCACAGCCCGTAGAGCTCGGCAACCGAGACGGAAGCTGAAAAACGCGACGCTGCATCGAGAATGCTCCTTCCCCTCGCACACCTCGCGGCACCGAGCTGCAAGCACGTGGCACTGTGAGAGGGCAGTACTGTGAGTGGTCTATGGTGGCGCGTTGCGCCCGCCTCCAACCATCCCCAGAACCTCGAGACCTTGTTCCCGGAAAATCCGATCGCGTATTTCAAAGGCAACCGGCGGGTCAGCTACAGCACGGTTCCATTTTTCGTGCTGAGCACGCCCGACGTGTGCTAGCCCGAAATGCGATGACCCGACCCCGCACCAACATCTGTTTGACGATGATCGTGAAGAACGAAGTGGCCGTGCTACCGCGCCTGTTTCGTTCGGTGAAAGACTACATCGACTACTATGTCATCGTAGACACGGGTTCGACGGACGACACGATAGCGCTGATCAAAAGAGAGATGGGTGAGTATGGCATCGAGGGCGAAGTGCACGAGCGCCCGTGGGTCAACTTCGGCACCAATCGCCAGCAAGCCCTCGAGCTAGCCGTGCAGGCCGGCAAAGCCGATTGGCTCTTGTTCATCGATGCCGATGAGGAGCTGGGCGTCTCCGATCCCAAGTTCTACGAAAAGCTCGAGCCGGGTACGAGCTACCATCTGGAAAAGCACCAGGGAGGTGCGCGCTACGCGGTGCCTCACCTGATCAATATCAAAGCCGGGCGCTTTCGCTGGGAAGGTCCGGTGCACAACTATCTGGTGACCATCGAGGGGCCCCAAGTCATGCCGCTGCGCCGCGATGTGTGGATCATCTACCACCCGGAGCAGGGCGCCAAATCACATGGGGTAACGAAGGAAGAAAAGTACCTGCGTGACGCCAAGCTTCTCGAGGAAGATCTGAAGGAACACCCCGATAACGCCCGCAGCCAGTTTTACCTGGCGCAGTCGTACCGGGATGCCGGCCATTTGGACACAGCCTATGCCGCTTACGAGAAACGGGCGGCGATGGCCGGCTGGGCCGAAGAAACCTTCATGGCTCAATTGGAGGTCGGCAGGCTAGCGATTAGGATGGAAAAGCCCGAGAACGTGGTGCTCGAACAACTGCTCCGCGCGTACGAAATGCGGCCGACACGTGCCGAGCCTCTCTACGAGCTCGCCCGCTATTATCGCCTGCGGAAAAAGCACGCCAAGGCGTACCTCTTCGCCAAGGCCGGCATCGACCTGCGCAGGCCCGACGATCTGCTCTTCGTGGCGCAGCCTGTCTACGATTGGCAAATGCTCGATGAGCTGGGCGTCTCGGCGTATTGGGTCGACGAATACTTCATCTGTCAGGCCGCCTGCCAAGAGATCCTCGCGCGCATCGAGGGCGGCCTCCAAATTCCCGAGGACGAAGAACGCCGAGTCCGCGACAACCTCGCGGTGGCGCAGGCGAAGCTCTCAAGCAAGTGAACGGGGGCGGTCCAGGCGACGTCGCATCTTGCTCCGCCGGGCCTGCTCTGGAAGCGTTAGCGCGCATTCCCAGCGGGACCAGTGTTGATTTCGGCTTTTTCGCTTGTTTTGGGGCCTTGCTTTGGACCGAGCTCGGGCCAGTCCACCGGGTGCCTGTCAGGCTTCGAAAGCGATTCCAACCACCTGCAACTTCCCCTGGCTCAACAAAACTTGCATATTATGATTTCCCTCGCACGATTTTTTCTTTAAGTGAAGACACCAGGACCGATTCCGCTTGCTTGCCGGAGGCGCCCGAATGCCGCCTCGAGCTACGTATCCCCGCTATGCTTATCCGTTATACAGAGTCGTCGGTTGCAAGTCCAAGCATCGTGGAAAAGGCCTCGAATCCGCATGTTAGTCATCTGAACGGCGATTGAGAACAGAGGTTGAAACAATGAAAAGAGCGCTAAGATCGATCCCCGCCATTGGACTCGGAATTCTCGGAGTAGCCTGCTTCGGGGGTGGCGACGACGAAGGCACCGACAGCGCAACCCCGAGCTCGAGCACTGCCAGCACGAGCTCTGCCACCACGAGCTCTGCCACGACCGGCTCGACCGCGACCACCGGGTCCGCGACCACCGGGTCCACCGCGACCACCGGGTCCACGGCCACGACGGGTTCGACTGCTACCACCGGTTCGACTGCTACCACCGGTTCGACTGCTACCACCGGCTCGACCGCAACCACCGGGTCCACCGCGACCACCGGGTCCACCGCGACCACCGGGTCCACGGCCACGACGGGGTCGACTGCTACCACCGGTTCGACCGCTACCACCGGTTCGACTGCTACGACCGGCTCGACCGCAACCACCGGCTCGACCGCGACTTCCACCACCGGCATGATGGGCGGCGGCGGAACGAGCAACTAAGCGCCTGACGGCTGCCGGGTACCGTTCACCGGTCGGCAGCCCCTGCTCGAGTGCTCCTACCCGTCTGGAATGGCAGGGCTCCGCAATCCGAGACTGCCGTTCCACACTTCGGGTAGGAGTTCAACATTTCAGCTTTGGCTCATCGAAGCGTTTCCACGCCTGGGAAATCGAGCTGCATCCGACCAGGTTGATGCAGGCTACCAATTCCCTCATCCAAGGCGTGCCTCGTGCGCACGAGCCCATGAGCTGTCTTCACAGCGAGCGCCGCCGAACGGTTTCGGTGGATGGTCGCCGGTGCGGCGCCATCGGTGAGCGAAATCAATGGCGGCTCGAGCGGCAATTATGAACAGAGGTTTCTCGATGTACAAAGTACTGGTCTCGATAGGCGCCATCGCGTTGGCTTTCTGCAGCACGGCATGTGGGAGCGACGAGGGCACTCCAGCACCGGGCGGAAGCGGCTTTGGGGGTTCTTCTGCGGCGACTACGGATGGTGGCGGCATGGGTACCCCGACCAGTGGCACCGTGGGCACCAGCGGAACTGCGACAAACGGCTTCAACGCAAGCAGCAGCGGCAGCGGGACCGTCGGCAGCACCGGGACCACCATGGGGGTAAGCGGGACCGACGGCGGGCTTTCGACCACCGATGGCGGCGCCTCGACCACCAATGGCGGCGCCTCGACGGGGGTTGGTGGAGGCGCGAGCACCGACGGCACCCCGAGCAGCAGTACGGATGGCTCGACGTCGACCACCGGTGGCGAAGTCATTCCGGAGCCCACGCTGATCACCTCCGGCGAAGGCAACTACTGGCAAGTCGGCGAAGTGACCGAGGGTGGCGGCAATCCGAACATTACGGTCAACGAAGGCAGCGCCTTGCAGGACTGGCACGGGTTCGGCGGCACCTTCAACGAAAAGGGCTGGGACGCGCTCAAGGCGCTCAGCGCCGAGGATCGGGACCACGCGATCCGGCTTTTGTTCGACAAGCAGGATGGCTGTGGCTTCACCTATGGGCGCATCCCGATCGGCTCCAGCGACTACGGGCTGAGTCGCTATTCGCTGGCCGAGACACCCAACGACTACGAGATGCAGAACTTCTCGATCGAGCGCGACAAGCAGGATCTGATCCCGTACATCCAAGCCGCGCTAGCCGTGAATCCCAACCTGCGCTTCTGGGCCAGCCCCTGGTCCCCTCCGCCCTGGATGAAGAACAACAACGCCTTCGATAAGGGCTCCATGAAGAACGACGCGCAGACCCTTGCAGCCCACGCCCTCTACTTGGCGCGGTTCGTCGAAGAGTACGCCAAAGAGGGCATCGTCGTCGAAGCCGTGCATCCGCAAAACGAGCCCGGCTACGAGCAGGACTACCCCTCGTGCAGGTGGTCGGCGTCGCAAATGGCCGACTACATCGCGAACCACTTGGGTCCACTGTTCGCGCAGAGGCTGCCCAATACCGAAATCTGGCTGGGTACCATGTCGAACCCTCAGTCCAGCGCGATCGTCGACGCCGTCATGGGCAACCAGACTGCTCGCGGCTACGTGAAGGGCATCGGCCTGCAGTGGGGCATGGGTGACGGAAACAATCCGTCGAACTATGCATCGATGTACCAGATCCCCATCATGCAGACGGAGCACAAGTGCGGCAACTACCCATGGGAGCCGGGAACCTACAAGAGCACCGCACCGAACGATCACGCCTACGCGCTCGAGAGCTGGGGATTTTTCAAGAACTGGATCGGCAAGAACGTCAACTCGTACATGGCCTGGAACATGGTGCTCGACTCGGTCGGGCGCAGCTTGGACAACGTCAGACCCTGGGCTCAAAACGCGCTGCTCGCAGTCGACGTCAACGCCGGCAGACTCATCATCACCCCCACGTATTATGTCTTCCGCCACCTCGCCCAGTATGTCGAGCCCGGCGCGGTCAGAGTCGCTACGCAGGGCGGCGACGCGCTCGCGTTCCGCAACCCCGATGGCAGCGTCGTCACGGTCGTACACAACTCCGGTCAACAGGCTGCGATGACCACGCTCGCGGTTGCCGGAACGACCCTGCAGTTCACCGTGCCCGCGAGAGGCTGGGCGACAGTGAATTGGCAGCCCTGATCCCCACCTCTCGTTCTGGGCCACCGAGCTCCGAAGCGTTGCAGCACTCCCGGTAAAATATTGCGTTAACTCACTTGCCCTTCTCGAAATCCTGGAATTATCGAGAGCCGCTGCCGCAAAATCCGCGATATTGAGATGCGTTGAGCAAGCTCACCTGAGAAGATGCCACGTCGTCGCTGCGTTCCGGCGCGGCTCCCCTTACCTTTCAGGAGAACTCATGCGTCAGTCGAAATTTGCTCGCACCGGCCTTTGTCTCGGCACGTTGTTCGCGCTCACCCATTGCAGTGACCCCGGCTCGAACAGCCCTGCTGGGACCAACGGCGGCAACGCAAACGGAGCGAACAACACGACCAATGCCACCAACGCTGCAAACTCCGGCGGCACGCCGACGACAACCGGAACAACGGGCTCGCCGACTTCGGGCGGTACCACCGGAGCCGATGGCTCGACCAACGCCACGGTCAATGGCAGCACCAGCGCGGGCACCAATGGCGGAGAGGCGGGACCCGTCACATCGGGCACTCAAACTTCCGCCGGCACCTCCACGACCACCGGCGGCGGCGGCAACACATCGGTCAGCACCGACGGCAGCGTGACCGCGACCGGTACCACCGGCAGCAGCGTGGACGCCAACGGCAAGTCCAACGCATCTCCCGGTGACGAAACGACCGTTTCCCGCGACTACTTGAAGCTGGGCGACCTGCGCCTACTCAACAATCGCTGGGGCTCCGACGAGCGCAGCTGTGACACGCAGCTTCGAATGTTCGTCACCCAAGATCGGAAGATCGGCTGGGATTACAATCGAGGAGCCTGCGGCGGCGATCACACGCAGCCCGACTTTCCGGAGGTCGAGTTCGGCGTGCATCCCTTCGGCATCGGCAGCGCCAACGAAACGTCGCCTCCATTTTCGTCCACCACGCTATTGCCGCTGCAAATCAAGGACATTCAAAGCGCGAGCGTGACCGTGGAAAACATGGTCATCAATCTGCAAAACCAGAACTCCTGGAATATCTCGGTCGAGTTTTGGCTGAGCGAACGCCACCCGGTCAACGATCCGAATCCAGGCACGTATGCCGAGCTCATTGCGTTCTGGGGTTGGCAAGACGGGCGCTGGCCCTGCGACACGAACGGCAACGTGCAGGCCGGGGACAACGGCTATCACCTGTGCCATCAGGTCGACGACTGGGCAGACGGGCAGTGGCGCTATTTCCAGTTCTGGATGGATGGCGGCCCCAGTCGAAACTTCAACGGTCGGGTCGATATCAAAGCCTTCATCAATTGGTTGGTGAGCACTTACAACTACTCGGAAGAGCTTTGGGTCACACGCATCGAAGTCGGCAGCGAGCTCGACGACAACACCAGCGGCACCGTGATGATTGACAACATTACCTTCGAGATCAACGGCAACTCCCGTTCGATAGAGCTCGCCGAATAAGCACGCTTCGCTGGCCGTACTCAGGTTGGCCCGCCATAGTTCACGGTGGCCCAACCTCTTGCTGGGATCGTGAACTCCAGGGTAGTGCCTCCCACCGCCAACGTGGTCGGGCTGGCTTGGTTGCCCTGGTTGTACAACACCGTCACGACACTGGAATCCGGATTGCGGAAGGCCAGCGCATTGCCGCCGGTCGTGCCCAGGCGAACCGCACCCGGATCGACGAACTGCGAGAGATGTCGGAACACGTAGTACGCCGGAGTCGCGGTCAGCGTCCGCGCAGCGCGGTCGACGACGAGTAGCGCGTTTTGCGGCCACGGCCGGCGCACGTCGAGATTCTTGCCCTCGGTGTCGAGCACCATGTTCCACGCACTGTAGATGTGTACGCCGGCCTCGAGCCATTGCTTGATGAGGCCCCAACTCTCCTCGGCGTAGGCGTGGTCGTTCGGAGGCTGATTCGGGTTGAAGCCACCCTCCCACGGATAGTTCCCACACCTGTGTTCCGTCTGCATGACCTGATACCCCTGCCCAACCAGCTCACCCACGTGCGGGATGGTGTTCCACTGCAACCCCACTCCCACGACGGCCTGGCCGGCGTTGCCGGTCAAACCATTGATGTGCGAAGCATAGGTGTCGTTGTTCGAGAGCGTGCCGAACCAGATCTCGGTATTGAGCCCTCGCTCGGCGAGCGTCGGCGCCAGGTAAGATCCCACGAACGTGCCGAGAAGCCCGGCGTCCCACAGGCAGCTCGGGTAACGAGTGGCATAACCAGGTTCGTTCTGAGGCTGAATGTGATGAATGGTCAGCCCCTCCGCCGCGTATTCCTCTACGAAGCGCGCGAAGTACAAGGCATACGCCTCCAAAATCGCGGGATCGGACCGCATGTGCGACGTGAATGTGGCCGGCGTGCCCTCGTATTCGTCCGTGCCGTCGATATTGTTGCTGTCCTTCATCCAAGCCGGGGGCGACCAGGGGCTCGCCCACAGCCGTACGTCGGACTTCACCGTGAGAGCCGCCTTCACGTACGGGATCAAGTACTGGCGATCACGTTCGATGCTGAAATGCTCCATCGTGAGATCGTTCGCCGTTTCGGCCAGCGTATAGCGGACCAGCGCGTAGTCGCTGGCGCCGATGGGAATACGGCCCCAATCGAAACCGGCACCCTCGTGATCGCTGAACAAAAGGCGTATCGCTCGATCACGTTCGGCCGCATCGAGAACCGCCAGGGCATCCCAACCGGCCTCGTTGAACGTGCCACCGAAGCCGCGCCACTCCTGGAACGTGGTGTTTTCGTTGACCGTGACCGTGGCGTTCCCCCCGCCCTCGACGAGCTCTCCCTCGACCCAGTACTGATCTTGCCCGGAGGTGACCAAGCTTGGCTCCGGCACATTGGGCTGAGCTCCGCTGCCGTCGGTGGTGCTCCCATTGGTGCTGACGCTCGTGCTTCCCCCGCTTCCCCCGGCTGCGGTGACCGCGCTACCCATGCTTGCGCTGCTGCTCGCAGTGACTGCTCCAGTCGTCGTCGAGGCTCCCGTCGCACCATTCGTCGCGGCCGTACCCGTCGCACTCCCTCCGCCCGCACCGTTGGCAGTCGCGCTCGAGGCTCCAGCCGTGGTCGAGGTGGCGCCCGCGCCGGTCGCTTGAGTCCCGCCCGTGCCCGTGCTCCCGCCTTGAGAACCGCAAGCCGCGATCGAGAGGACGAGCCACACACCGCCGCCGAGAACTGGTCGTTTGCCCATGCGCGCAAATTCCCCGGCGCGCGCCTCTCGATCAAGGGCTATCCGCTTTGCTGCTGAATTGCGCACAATTCGAGCGCATTTCTTTGCGCGTCGGATCATTGGACTGGGGTTGGACGTGGCCCAGCCAAACCGCCAGCGCAAACCCTTCCTGTCCTCGCGCAACGTTCGCGCCGATGCATTTCGAGGGATCGTTACGTCAGCTTTATGGGCGACGGGCGTGCTGCCCGCCGCGCTGGTATGCTCGACGGTGGATGTATCGAACCAGGCTAGTCTGTCTATTAGTGTCAGCTCTGCTCATTGGCTGTGGTACTCCAACCGACAAGTCCAAGGCACGCGCGACCTCTGGAGCGAGCCCGTCTACGAGCAGTATGAGCACCAACACCACCTCTACTCCAGCCTCGATGACCGACGGCAGCGGCGGCGCTGCAACGAGCAGCGGCGGCATGAGCTCGAGCAGCGGCGGCACCGGTTCGAGCACCGGTGGCACCAGCGCCGGTGGCACCAGCGCCGGTGGCACGTCGAGCACCGGGGGCACGTCGAGCACAGGCGGCATGCCTTCGAGCGGCGGCGGTGACGCCTCGAGCAGCGGTGGCACCAGCGCCGGTACGGGCGGCACCGGTGGAGGCCCCGGCGATGAGCGCGACGCATACTTCGGTGATTGGCCCGACGGTGCGGACCCGGCCAGCGTGGGCATGCGGGTCGCGCAGGTCTTTCACGACGAAGCTCTGAACGGCTCTAAGCACTACAAAGCGGCGTGTGCTTGGTACGGCTCGCTGGTCGTGAGCGCGGAGCTAGGCGAGCAAGGCATGCTCGACAGCCTGATCGCCAAGTACGACCCTTACCAGAGTACCTGGAGCGGGCTTCTGACTGGTCAAGGCCACGTCGACGAGAACGTGTTCGGCATCGTCCCCCTCGAGATCGCATTGCATACGGACGACCCGCTGTACCTTCAGGAGGGGCTGGCGCTGGCCGACCATCAGCAGGCCAATATCGACACGCAAAAGCGCTTCGCCATCGACGACATGTTCATGATCACCGCGCTGCAGGTCCAGGCCTACCGCGCTTCGGGCCAGGCGAAATATCTCGATTTGGCCGCGTCGGTCATGGTCGAGTACCTGAATCGCCTTCAGCAAAGCGATGGCCTCTTCTATCACCACGAAGATTTCCACCACAAATGGGCGCGCGGGAATGGTTGGTTTGCCGCGGGCATGACCGAGCTAATCCGGGAGCTTCCCGAGACTCACGCCCACTACGCCGCCATTCGCGCGGGCTACGAAAAGATGATGGCAGGCCTATTGAGCTACCAGCTCGACGAGGGCGACGGTGCGGGGCTCTGGCAACAGATCGTCGACTCGACTGACTCGCGCAACTGGCCGGAGACCTCGGGTAGCGCCATGTTCACTTACGCTCTGGTGAGCGGTGTTCGTCGGGGTTGGCTCGAGGCGGACACCTATGGACCCGCCGCACGAGCTGCATGGTTGGCCCTGGTACCCAAGCTGACCGCTCAGGGGCAACTGCGGGATATCAGCGATTGGGCTTACAAACCCGCGTCGCACGAAGGCGGCCCGAGCTACGCCGGAGACGAAGAGAACTACTATTTCGAGCGACCGAAGCTGACGGGCGACAACCACGGTCAGGCGCCGATGCTGTGGAGCGCAGCAGCGCTCGTCCGCCCGCTCGCGCCATAGTCAGGTGCCATAGTCAGGTAACGACAGGGTTGTTCCGTGGCACATTTACCGGCACAATCACTGAATGTCTTGCTCGGCTTGGTCGGGCTGTCGCTCGCTTCGCTCTGGCGTCAGCCGAGCGCAAGGAGGTTCTAGTGTCCATCGTGCACCGTCTCCTGCTCGGTAGTGTTGCTGCTGCCGTCTTCGCCCACTCGCCCGCCGCTCGAGCTTGCGGTGGGTTCTTCTGCGGAAGGCAACCCGTCGACCAGACCGCCGAACGCATCTTGTTCGAAGTGGGGCAAGACTCGGTCACCATGACCACGCAGATCTCGTTCAATGGCGAAGCGGCGGACTTTGCCTGGGTGCTCCCACTGAATGCGGTGCCCGATCCGGAGAGTTTGGCCGTCTTTCCACAACGAGCACTCACCGCGCTCGACGCCAATACTGGCCCTGTTTTTTACGAGCCCTGTTTGTTGGTGCCGTCGGCTGCCACGGGCGATCCCGGCTTGGATTCGGCGGACGATTCGGTGACCGTCCATATTCGGGCCGAGGTGGGTGACTACGAAGTCGCGGTCATCGAGTCGACCGATCCAGATGCGCTCGTCGACTGGCTGCGAAACGAGGACTACCGGGTGACCGAGCCCATGGAGCCCTACATCGAGCTCTACACCAACGAGGGCATGAAGTTTCTGGCGCTCAAGCTCCTCGACACCGCCGACGTCAACGACATCAAGCCCTTTCGTTTCACGCTGCCCGGCAATTCTCCCTCGATTCCGCTCAGAATGACCTCACTGGCGGCGGAGCCAGAAATGTCCATCGTCGTCTTCGTGCTGGGAGACAGCCGCTACGAAGCGAAAAACTGGGAGAATATCAGCATCGACGACGCAGACATCCGCTTCGTTCCAAACACCTGGCCCGTGCAAACCAACTGGGCTGCACTGGTAGCCAAAGGCGTCGACGAAGCAGGCGGTCAAGGCTGGGTGACCGAGTTCGCCGGCAGCACCGAAGGCTACGTGGTGCAGCTCGAAAACCAGATCGAGACGGGCATCTTCACCTCGGAAGAAGATGAAGAAGCCGCCCATGCGCTCTTGGACGTCCTGCGACCCTACCCCTACCTGACTCGGCTGTATTCGCGGCTATCGGCCGAAGAAATGACCAGCGACCCCATCTTCGGGCGCAGTGGCGGTGGTGACGTCTCACAGGTGCACATGGTTGAAAACCCGGACGATGAAAACCAATGCACCCCGGACTCCAACGTCGACCCTTGCGAATTCGTCACGTGCGGAGCCGGAGGTACCTGCCGCACCGCGCTGGTCGACGCTGGCAACGGCGCAGAAAGGATGGTGACGGGTTGCGCCTGCGTACCGGGCGCTACGGCCCGCACGACCTTCGCGCCCGACGGTTCGGCTATCGTGATCTGCCAAGACCAGCGCATGAGCTTCCTCAACCCCGGCGATCAAGAGGCAGGTACGGAGACCCTTCCCGATCCCTGTGCGACCTTCGATTGCGGCGCTCACGGCAGCTGCGTGGCAGTGAACATGACGCCGACCTGCGTCTGTGACCGCGGCTACATCGCCGTTGGCAGCTTCAGCGAAGAAGGTCAACGCACGACCACATGCGTCCAGCCCGAAGAGAGCATCGACGCATCGTTCTATGACCAGCGCCTGCCCGATTTGCCCAGCGATCTCCCAGGCGGTCGCCCGGTAAGCATGCCCGAGCCGGGAACTGGAGGCGGCCCTAGCTCTTCGGCAGACTCGAGCGGCAGCGGCGGCACCAGCACTCCCGGCGAAGGTTCGACAGCGAGCGACAACCCGACCCAGGGCGCCTCTGGTGGCGGCGGTTGCAGTGTCCCCGCCGAGCCCGGTGGCAGCCATCCCCTCGAGCTCACAGCGCTCGGCCTGCTCGGAGTCTGGGTCGCGCGAAGGCAGCGCACCACGACGCGAGCGCGCTAACAGTGTGCCAAGCACTGCCAAGCGCGGCCAGAGTGTGACAGCGTTGCGGCGGCTGCCAACACCGCTTCGCCGATCTCGGCACGTGACCAGCCACTACGCCCTCTTGGTCACGGGCAACGACGATGAGGTGCTCGTGCTCACGCGTGTCGAGCAGAGCCTAAGCGATCGGCAACCTGCACCGAAGCTACCGCCCAGCCGAGCGCTGCCAGCTGAAAAGCTACGACCATCTCGACGCCTGCCTGACTGCCGGCACCGACGTGCCCATCACCACCACCGGGGGCGCGGAGGGCGAGGCGGTCTGCGAACACATCACCGACTGGCTCGAAAACTGCCAGACTCTGGACGACCCGGTTTGTCCGTGAGCTACTGCAAGCCCTCTGCCCAACGGTCCGCTATGGCGCCTGCGCCGGCGTGAGCGTGATGAGCAAAACCCCGGGCGACGACAAGCTGAAGGTCTTGCTGAAGCGTTCGCCGCACACCGCCTCCCCCAAAGGCATGGGCATGGAGTCCATCGTATCGCGCAACGACTGCCAGTCCGCCTCGGTCATGTTCGACATGCTGGGCCGACCCAGCGCTTGCCAGGTGGCGTAGGCGTTACCCTGCGTCGAGTCGACGCGATACTCGGTCACATCGTAGGCCACCTCGGCGTTGAGGCCCGAGAGCGTGACCCCGATCGGCTGAGGCTCCGTTTCATCGTAGTACTGGTCGTCCGAAGGCCCCGCGCCGGGGTTCTGCCCATTGTAAATGATGAGCTGAATGCCACCGATGGCATCTCGAGCCGCCATGCCCCCGACGCCAGGCGGTCCCTCGATCGCAAACGAGAGTTGCTGGTCGCCCATCTGGGCCAGAAACTTGTAAGCGTTGTAGGCAGGCTTTCTAATGCCTTCTCTGCTGATGAGACCCATACAGCCGATGAAGGGGTCATCCTCGCGATACATCCCCTCTTCGAAGACATCGGAGAGCACCCACCACGAGTAGCTGATGGGCCAACGCTTACCCTCAGTGGCGCAGCGCCGTGAAATATCGGAAAAAGTCTGCGCAACGAACGCTGCCCCTTGGTGCATCTCTTGAGGCTCATCGAACAGACCGAATTCCCAGGTCGGCCCGAACTCTGTGATGATGATGCCCACGTCGCTGTGATTGTACTCGTCGAGCAAGTCGAGCCCTTGGAAGTAGCCGTCTACTGCGCCTCCGACGAAACTCCAGCTGTGGTAGCTGAAGAAGTCGAGCACGCTGCCGTTGGCGTTGACGTGATCGAGGAAGCGCTCTCCGGCCTGTGAAAGGTCCCGGAGCTCGACGGGTTGACTGGTCACCGGTCCACCGACGCGACCCTGTGGCAACACCGAACGCACGCCAGCCACCGCGGACTCATAGAGCTGGAAGTATTCCTCGAGCGTTCCGGACCAGAACTTGTTGTTGCAGCACTCGGGTTCGTTCCACACCTCCCAATCCCACTCCGCAACGACCTCCATTCCGTAGCGGTCGAGGCTATGCTGAGCGAACTGGCGCACCAGCTCTTCCCACAGGGCGTAGTCCTTGGGCGGCGAAATGCCCATGTTCCAATCGAATACCGTGCGCGAAGGATCGGATGCGAGCGCCGAGGGCATCGGCCCGAGCTCGATGATGGGAGCAATGCCCTGATCGACGAGAAAATCGAAAATCTGGTCCGAAGCTTCGAAGTTGAACACGGGCCCGGCGGCTTCTTCGGTGTAGATGCCGATGTCGTCATGGAACAGGCCATGCGAGCGGATCCGCTTCATGCCGAGATTCTCCACACCGTCGATCGTGTGCTGTTGCAAGATGCTCCCCCAGTCGCGGTCCTCACGCAGGTACAGCCCCAGGTGCCCCGTGCCGAAGCTGTCCCAGAAATGCGGCAGCTCACCCCACGACACCGAAGCCTCCACGGCAACTCGATACATGCTGCCGCTCACATCTTCGTCCGGCAAAGAGCCGCTGCACTCCACGGTTTCGACCACTGGGTCCGGATCGATCACCGTGCCCCCGGTGGTCGTGGTCCCCCCGCCCGTGCTCGAAGCCGTGACCGACCCCGTCGTGGTCGCGCTCGTGCCCTGAGTCGTGCCCCCAATGGTCGCCCCACCCGTCGTCCCCTGCACACTCCCCGTCGTCTCCGCAGTGCTGCCCGTGCCCTGAGTGTCAGACGCGGTCGCGGAAGCGTGGTCGCAAGCCAGCGAGAGCAGCACCACCGGAGCAAAGCCGAGAGGCCACAGGTGTCTGAAGGAAGCGGCGGGTCCCGTATGGAGGATCGTCATAAGGCGCGAGAGCTTACGCCACTGAACACGACGGATCCCGTGTTCTTTGTTATCCCAAAACGAGAGGGCTCAAGCCGTCGACGTGTCGAGATCCCATTGTGGTGGCTGCTCAAGCTAGTGGTGTTGTTTCAATGGGAGTCTGCCTCAGGCTCTTGCCCGTAACATTTGCTCAGCGTGGCTACCCAAGTTCCTTGACGCGATCATAGAACAGGGAAGCGAAGTCTACTGGTAGCTTCACGCTCAGTTGCTTGAGTCGGCACGTAGGACCTCACAGCGAAGCACCCGGTGGCGGTGGCGGTGGTGTCGCCGTCTCCAGGTGGAGACGGGCTTTGAGCTACCGAGGGGCCACCAAGGGTGGGCCAAAAGGTGGGCCAAGCCTTCCGGCCATCGACTCAAAAACCAACAAAAAAGCCGGTCGGGGCGGGCAGATTCGAACTGCCGACCCCTTGACCCCCAGTCAAGTGCGCTAACCAGGCTGCGCTACGCCCCGGCCACCGTCTCCGCGGAAGCACTGGGTCGAGCTCCGCTGGTGAGGGCTTCGGGGAACCTAGTCGGTTTGCGGGGGATTGCAAGCGCCGAATGGGTCATTCATCGGGCGCGCGGTTTGCCTCGAATTCCCCGTCGTCCGTGGTTTTGCCAATGCCCTCGGGGGGTAGGGAGGCGGGAGCAGGCCTGTGGGGCGGAGGCAGCACGCTGTCGCGGCGGGCGGCTACGGCGGTGCGCGCCAGCATGGTGGCCACGCGTTGGTACAGCAGGGCGCCCAAACTGGGGTCCGAGCACACCTCGGCGAAATCGTCGGCGCGCACGCGGAGCAGGCGCACCGCCTCGCGCGCTACCGGTAGCTCCGAGCCATCCCATACTCCGACCAAGGACTCGGGAAACAGCACGGCGCCCTGCCCTACGGTACGGTGATCGTCACAGTCGATGACGCCGTCGAGCACGATGTAGCCCACTAAGTCGTTGGCCACGACCCTAGGGATCGTGGCGCCGGCACCGAGCTCGACTTCCACGCCGGCTGACAAGGCGGCCAGGGCCACCGAGGGTGGCATGTCATACAAAAGGGCGCTCTGGCAAGCGCGTTGGATGTCTTTGCTCAGCAAGCCCTGCTCGACCGGTGGACGCTTGACGAAGCGATCGCCGACTTCGACGACGATGGCAGTGGCGTTATCGAGTCCCTTGCGGCCGGCCTCGGCGATCAGCGCCGCCGCGGCCGCGCTGGCAGTGCCACCGCGCACCAGCTGCGCCAGCCGCGCTTCACCGCGGATCTGGCCGTGAACGCCGTCGCTGCACAAAAGCAAGCGATCGCCCTTGATGAGGTCCACGAACAGCGTGTCGACCGTCACCGTTTCGGAAAGCCCGACCGCGTTGACCAGCGCGCTCCTGTACCACTGTCGAACGGGCCTGACTTCGCCGCTGGCCTTCAGCGTTTCGAGGTGGCCGTGGTCTTGGGTGAGCTGCAGCATGGCGCGACGGCGCGCCAGGTACACGCGACCGTCGCCGGCGTGGGCCACGAAGGCATGGTTGCGGGCAAGCCAGAGCACGTCGATGGTGGTGCCCATGCCGCGGCGCTCCTGGTGTTCGGCTGCATTTTTGCGCACCACCTCGTTGGCCCGCTCGATGGCGCGCCTGAGTCGAGCGAACACGTTGCGCCGAGCGGCCAGGTCGGGCCGGCTGACGTAGCGCTCGAGAATCGCATTCGAAGTCGCGTCGCTGAGCGTGCGCTCGACCTCTTCGACGGCGAGGCGAGCTGCCACGTCACCTGCCGGGTGCCCGCCCATGCCGTCGGCGACGATGAACACCCCCGAACCGGGAGCCACCACGTGCGCGTCTTCTTGACGCGCGCGTGTTTTGCCCATGTCGCGTGCGGCGGCAAACTCTATGCGAAAATCGAAGCGGGGAACGATTGTGGCCACGACACGACAGCATACCTGCTAGACAGCCGGCGTGCGTTGTCTCGGTATCGAAACCTCGAGCCGGCGAGGCTCGGTCGCCCTGGTCCAGGTGCTGCCTCAGGGGGTCGAGGTGGTGGGGCTCCGCTTTCACGAAGAGGTGAACCGACACGGCGAGCGCATCCTACCCCTGGTCGATGACCTGCTCCGGGAAACCGGCTGGTCGCCAGCCTCCATCGAGCGCGTGGGGGTCGGCGTTGGGCCCGGCTCTTTCACGGGGTTGAGAATCGGGGTCGCGCTCGCCCAGGGCATCGGCCTCGGGCTCGGCTGCCCAGTGGTCGGAGTTTCGTCCCTGCGTGCGATGGCCCGCGCAGCCCCACCCCACACCGGGCCGACTGCCGCCATCCTCGATGCTAGGCGCGGCGAATTCTTCCTCGCGATCTACGGCGCCGCTGGAATGGAGCTCCACGCTCCCCATACCATCCCGCAAGCGGGCGCCGAGTCAGCGATCGTGGCGCTTGCCGGCGACTCGGTTCGCATCGTGGGCGAACCCGCGGCCGCATGGCGCCACGGCTTTGGCTCGGAGGAGAGCGATCTACCCATCGCCACCGCAACCGCCACGCTGGCGGCAGAGCTCGATCCGGCCGACGCGCCGGCAGTGCCTATCTACGTGAGGGCCGCCGATGCCATCAAACCCAACCTGCCGCCTTCACCGCTAGCGGCGGGTTGACTAGCATACTCTATATATATGGCGCTCGATCAGGTCGGCAGTGAGTTCCACCAGCGGCTGCTCGATCGGTACGGGCGCCAGTTTTCCGCGGGAGAGGTGATCTTCGCCGATGGGGACGAGGCCAAAGAGGCCTTCGTGCTGCATCGGGGCCGGGTTCGCTTGATCAAACGCATCGGCGCCGTCGAACGTGGGCTCCGCATTCTCCGACCGGGTGACCTATTCGGCGAGTCGGCGCTGATGCATGGGGCGCCGCGCAATCGAACCGCAGTCGCCCTCGAAGAAGTGGTCGCCCTGGCGCTGGACCAAGAGACGTTTCAACAGGTGCTGTTCAGCAATCCCGAGGTGGGTGCGCGCATGCTGCAGCAAGTCGTTCGGCGCTTGAGGGATGCAGAAGACCAGATAGAAATCCTGATGGTCCGCGACTCGCAGTCCAAAGTGGTCGTGGCGCTGCTCAAACTTGCTCAGCAAGCACAGCTCGATCGGCCTGGCAGCAAAGTGGAGCTGCCCCTGTCCCCCATGGAACTGTCGACCCAGGTGGGGATGGACGTCGACACCGTCAAGCGCGTGGTCCAGCAGCTGCGGGACTCCGGATACATAAGAATTGTCGAAGAAAACGTGGAAATCCCGGACGTTGACGCGGTGCTCGAGCTCGTGTCGCTGCTCGAGGTCAAGGACCAGCTGGCTGGCGGCTGGGGTCGGCCAAGGCCGCGCTCGGCATGATCGCTGGTTGGGTCGGCGTTTTGCCTTCGCGCCCGAGCATGCGTTGACGGATTGTAGCCCAATAGGGTAAGTCGACTTCGGCATCACCTGACCGGCCGCCGCACGAAGGCCAGATGCATGCCACTGGCTTCACACATGAACCGATCAGCGCTCCGAAGGCTTCGACCGGCGGTGCTACTCGCGCTGGCGCTGGGGTGTTCACCCTCCGATCCCAAGGTGCCCAGCGGCGGCGATCCGGAGCGGATGAGCGAAAGCGAGACCGATATCGCCAAAGATCTCTGGCTGCGTCGCAATCAACCGCGCGAGGCCTTGGGTCACGCACTCGATGCCGTGGATCTCGACGACCAAAACGCAGAAGCCCACCATCTAGTGGCGCTCTTGTACTTGGATCTCTGTCGTCGATCACCCGACGATTGCCGGCTGCCAGAGGCAGAGCGCCATGCGCGCAGGGCGGTCGAGGTAAAGAAAGACTACCGCGAAGCCCGCAACACACTGGGCGTCGTGCTCATCCACAGGAAGAAGTACGCCGACGCGGTCGCGGTGCTCAGGCCGCTGACGGCGGACATACTCTACCAGACCCCTGAAAATGCTTGGGGAAATCTCGGTTGGGCCTATCTGGAGCAGGGCCAGCTCGACCCCGCCGTCGACGCGCTCAGCAGGAGCGTAGCCGCCCAGCCGCTGTTCTGCGTTGGCAACTATCGTCTGGGTCTCGCCTACGAGCGCAAG
This sequence comes from uncultured Myxococcales bacterium, assembly GCA_965651135.1. Classification (GTDB taxonomy): domain Bacteria; phylum Myxococcota_A; class Polyangia; order Polyangiales; family Polyangiaceae; genus JAICQQ01. The sequence continues at coordinate 6,519 of CBFGRJ010000015.1, read as the reverse complement.
CGTCAGCCGGCCCAGGCGCTGGCCGCGCTCGACCGCGCCCTCAACACCGAGGACCCAGCCTGCCACGCTCTTCAAGAAGCATACCTCGCGCGCGCACGCGTCCGCCTCCAGCTCGGTCAGCTCGACGACGCGCAAGACGATCTCGACCGCTGCGTCGCTCTGCAAAAGTCAACGCCAGCCGGCAAAGAATGCCTCTCCATCATGCGAAAACTCAAGTAGTCTCGGGACCGCTGCCCGATGACGACGACGGTTGGACGATATCTGCGCGAACAGCGCGAGGCGAAAGGCATGAGCGTAGAAGAGGTCTCGCGTGCCACGCGTGTGCCGGTCGCGAGTGTCGAGCGCATCGAGTGTGACCAGTTCGACGAGTTGCCGGGCGAGGTGTTCGTGCGTGGCTTCCTCAAGTCGTACGCGCGCGCCATAGGGCTATCGCCCGACGAAGTCTTGGCGCGTTACACGGCGAGCCGCCGCGTGGCCTGGGTCACGCCGCTGCCGTTGTCCAGCCCCAGTAAACCGGCAAGGGGTCAACGATTTGGCGTGGCTATCGCCTTCGTGTTGTTGCTCATCCTGTTCACGTTGGCCCTGAGCATCGTGCTCAAGCCGCGCGGCGATGATATGCCACAAGAGTTGTCTCGCCTCGCCATAGTCACACTCCAAGCCTGAGGGTGACCACGAGAGCGAGGGCCAACTCCGATGCCCCCTGCCACTCACATCGAGACCGGCTACCTGCTCACCAAGGTCGACTACCGCGAGAGCGATCTGGTGGTCACCTTGTTCACGGCAGGCCTGGGTCGAGTGTCGGCATTGGCGCGCGGCGCCCGTTCGAGTCGCAGGCGCTTCGGCGGTGTGCTCGAACCGATGCACACGCTGACGCTACATCTCGATGCGCACCGAACCGGTGAGCTCTTCATTCTGCGCGAGGCGAGCATCGCCGTTGCACGCACTCGACTCGTCTCACGACTCGCTACCTTGGAGGCCGCCGGCCAAGCCTTGGGATGGTTGCGGCACGCGGCACCTCAGCACTCGTCGGAGCCTCAGGCGTTCGTTAGCGTTTCGCGGCTGCTCGATCGCTTGAATCAAGCGGAGCCCGATGCCAAAGAGGCCGCTATTTTAGCCGAATTTGGCCTATTTCTGCTCACCAGCTTCGGCTTCGGTCTCGACTTCGAGCGCTGCGTACACTGCTCGCGAGCCTGCGCTCGCGGTCAGGCAGCGTTCGTCGATGCGCGCCGCGGCGGCTTGGTCTGCCGCGCGTGCGGCGGCGCCGCCAAGCGCCTCACGGGCGACCTGCGCGAGCGCTTGGCTCGAGCCAGCAGCGGGCAGACGGGTGTGCTCGAGCCCGACGATTGCGACACGGCACTCGAGCTCATCGAACAGGCGCTCCGCTCACACATGGGCATCGAACCGAAGTAGCGTTCGACGCCTGCTCGCCTCCAAGGTACCTCGACGACCGCACCCTCGCTTTCGTTCACACGGTCGCTTGGCACAGGTGTCTCCCACCCCTCGCCCTCCCGAGACTCACACGACAAGCCTCGGTGTGCGCATCCCACGCGTCGAGCCAAGCTCGAGGTCGGCATGGCTCGCCTGGTGGGACGCTAGAGCCGGTTCAAGCATCACCGTTGACGTGAAGCGATAACGCGTCACGCTCGCGCGAGAGTTTCGATACGGCGGGCAGCGAGCCACAGCCTGAGCTTCGCTTTGGCGCTGCTCGTGGTCGGACGCCTCCGAACAGTCGAGCTCAGTAGCCCCGCCACCATGGGCTCCACGTTCGGTTCGTCACGAGGCTCGACGGGCGCCTTCGTGCACACCCGCCAAAATTGTCGGATCCAGTGGTGCGTGCCCTTGGACATGGGTCACTCACAACTCTGTCGTCGCAAATCGCCACGCTTTGGAAAGAGTGAGCCAAGCGCATGCTCTTCCCGAGCTCGCTAACATTCGCGCGTCGAGCGTCAGCTCGAGCGCCACCCTGTCGATAGCGGGGCCTCCGCGGCGGCCCGCGGGCCGGCTGCGGAGCCACAAATTCGCCGCGCCGGACTAAGGCGCGGTAACAAGCGAGAGTGCCGCCCAGTGATCCCGCCGAGCCGAGTCGACAGCCGGCCCGCGCTGGTGAGCCGGCTGAGAGCGACGCCGGTGAGAACGAGCGGCGCAAGATCACGGGGCGCGCCGGAATCGTCGCGGCAGGCACCCTAGCCAGTCGAGTTCTCGGTTTGGGTCGCGACATGGCACTGGCCGCGATGTTCAGCCGCTGGGCCACCGATGCCTTCTTCGTGGCGTTCACCATCCCCAATGTCCTGCGCCAGCTGCTGGCCGAAGGTGCGGTGCAAAACGCGGTTCTTCCCGTGCTTGCCCAAACCCGCGAACAACAGGGGGAACAGGCGGCCCGACGCTTCTTCGCCGCCGTTCGCGGCCTATCGCTCCTGGTCCTGCTCGCGGTTAGCATTTTGGGCGTCGCCTTCGCCCCCGAGCTGGTGGAGCTCTTCGCAGCGGGATTTCATGAGCACCCGCACCAATTCGAACGGACGGTCGAGCTCACCCGCTGGGTCTTTCCGTACATCTTCTTCATGGGTACGGCCGCCCTGGGCGTTGCTGCGCTCAATACGTATCAGCGCTTCGTCGTCACCTCGTTCGCGCCCGCGCTGCTGAATGTCTCGTTCATCGCGTTCGCTCTACTGCTTCCCGGCTGGCTGGGCGCCCAAGGCTACGAGCGCGTCCTGGCGATGGCCATTGGCGCGCTGGCAGGTGGCGCGCTCCAGGTCGTCGCCCAATGGCCCAGCCTCAAGGCCATTGGCTACCTCGGCTGGCCCAGCTTTCGCTTCAACGACCCAGGGGTGCGCGAGGTGTTGCGGCGCATGGGTCCGACGCTCCTCGGCATCGGTGTGTACTATGTCGACGTCATCGTCGCCCGCCGCTTCTTGAGCGAGCTCGAGGTCGGCGCACAAAGTTACTTCGGCTGGGCGCTGCGGTTGTGCGATTTTCCGCAAGGCATTTTCGTGATGGCGCTGCAAACCGCCATGCTGCCAAGCCTTTCGCTGCTGGCCGCGCGCAAAGATCTCGACGAAGTCGCCAAAACGTTCGCCTACGGGATTCGGCTCGCCCTGTTCGTGGGCCTCGCCGCCACGGCCCTGTTCGTGGCGCTGGCCGAGCCCCTGGTGGCCTTGATCTTACAGCGCGGACAATTCGACGCGCTCGCCGCGCGTGAAACCGCTCATGCCCTCATGGCTCAGGGCCTTGGGATCTGGATGGTCGCCTGCGTTCGTCAACTCGTCGCGGTCTACTTCGCGCTGGGCGACACCCGCACGCCGGTATTCGTCGCAGCCATCGACTTCACGGTGTTCGTCAGCTTGGCGCTCTTGCTCAAGGGCACCCTCGGACATGTCGGCATCAGCCTGGCCGTCGCCGGCGCGAGCGCTGCGCAAATGCTGCTGCTGTGGCTCATGCTCAGTCGACGCTTGCCGCGTTTGCACACCCACGAAGTGCTGCGCTCCGGGCTCAAGAGCCTATCGATCGCCGTCTTGGCAGGCGGCGCCGGCCTGCTCGCGGCGCGCCCATTCACGACCGCCGCCGACCCGAGCTGGCTCGAGCGCCTGCTTCCGGGACTCGCGGGCTGCTTGACCTTCGGTGCCGTGTTCCTCGTGCTGGCCAAGCTGCTAGGCAGTCATGAGCTCGCAGCCATCGCGGTTCCGTTGAAGCAGCGCTTGAGCCGACGGAGGCTACCCATTTCGACCAACGGACACTAAACAGTCGGCCATGACGAAAACCCTGGTCATCGCAGGACACGGCCCCGGCATCTCCCACGCGGTGGCCAAACGCTTCGGACGCGAGGGTTATGCGCTCGCCCTCGTCGCGCGCAATGCCGACAGACTCACCGCCGCCGTAGAAGAGCTCGCTCGCGACAACGTCGTCGCCAAAGCGTTCCCGGGCGATGTCGGCGATCCTGCTGCCGCACAGCAACTCGTCAGCGACATCAGAAACACACTCGGACCCATCTCCATCTTGCACTGGAACGCCTACAGCGCCGACGTCGGCGACCTGCTGAGTGACTCCCCCCAAGAGCTGCGCCGCGTGTTCGATGTCGGGGTCGTGAGTTGCGTGGCCGCCGTCCAAGCCGCCCTACCCGATCTGAAAGCGAATCAAGGCGCTGTGTTGGTGACCGGCGGCGGCTACGCCTCGTTCGACGAAACCATCGATACGATGATCGTCGACTCCAACGCCATGGGGCTCGGCCTGATGAAGGCAGCCCAACGTAAGCTGGTCGGCATCCTCAATCGTAGGCTCGCGAGCGAGGGAATCTTCGCCGGACAGGTCCTGGTCCTGGGTACCGTCAAGGGCACCCCCTTCCATTCGGGCGAAGGCGGCATAGAGCCCGATGCCGTTGCCGAGCAGTTCTGGTCGCTATTCACCGCCCGCAGAGGTGCCACGGCCGTCTGCCGAGACGCTTAGCCGGACTTTTTTGCTCAAGGCTCTCCGCGCGCAACCGTTCAGCCTCTACGAAGAAGCCCCTTCGCCAGAAGAAGCCTTTCGCCAAAGGCGGTGCCATGTCCTTCACAGTACCGCGAGCCTCGCCCTACATCGTCCCCACCCGCGAACCCGACCGACCCAAACACACCGAACGGATCGAACAAGTCCACGCCGTCGTAGCCACCAGAGCCACCGCCAAGGGAGCCGAAGGCGATTCGGCTCGAGTCCACATCTCCGAGCAAGCGCGCGAGCTCGCCCAACGTCACCAGGCAGAACACGACCTGGCAGAACACGACCTGGCAGAACACGACCTGGCGGAATAGGACGAGCTGGCGTAAGACACGCCCCGTGACCGTTCCCGCCGCCCCATCGCGTATCGTCTCGGCTGCCTTCCATGCTGGCGCCAGAGAACCCAACCAGTTTCCTCCCCCCACGGTGGCGGAAGTCGCCTTCGCCGGACGCTCCAATGTCGGCAAAAGCAGCCTCTTGAATAGCCTGCTCGAACGCAAGAGCCTGGTCCGAACCAGCTCCACGCCGGGCTGCACCCGTCAGGTCAACTTTCTCGAAGTGAAGAGCGACGACGGCGCGCAGCTGCTCATGGTCGATCTCCCCGGCTACGGCTACGCCAAGCGCTCCAAAACCGAACGCGCAAGCTGGGGTACCCTCATCGAAGACTACCTACTCAAACGCGCCACCCTGCGCGCCGTCGCCCTGCTCGTCGACGTTCGGCGGGGCCTCGAAGACGCCGAGCACCAACTCATCGAACTGCTGGAAGGTCCTCCGCACGTCTCGCGCCCTCCACTCGAGCTCATCGTCGTGGCCACGAAACTCGATCGCCTGGGAGCCGCTCAACGAAAGCCCACCCTAGCCAAGCTCAAACAATCGAGTGGGCGCCGGGTAATCGGCTTTTCTGCCAAAGACCACACCGGCAAAGAACAACTGTGGCAAACCGTCCGCCAAGCAGCGGGCCTTGCGTCACCGTCTCCGACAAGCCCGAGCCCTAAACCCGAGAGCGAGTAACACCCCTCATCTCCAATAAGAAGGTGCAGCCGGCGGGTGCTCGAGCGGCGTGCCGCTATATTTCTTGGCAGCTGGCACGCGTTAGACAGCGCCGCCAGGCGCGCGTCGCGCTTTCACACCCGTAGCGCCATCACGGAACACCGCCAAACACGTCGCCGCCGACCAGCTCGCGCGAGCAATCCGCAGAAATCGAGAAGCGATGCTGCGTTCCCGGCAGCGTGAAGCGATACGCCGGCCCTTGCTTGGCGCGATAATACTCGATACGCGCTGGACGCTCCGTGGGCACACCGCGGTTTTTGATGGCGAAATCCCAGACGTCTTTGAGCGAGCACTGCGGCGGCGGCAAGGGCTCCGGCAGGCGAGGAGAACACGGATAGCCCGCCATGTCCGCCTCCGCCACCAAACCCCGCTTGCGAATGAACACGTTCTGCTTACCGCAGTACGAGCGACGCGGCACCGTGCCAGGTTCCCGCGCCGGCTGAGGCCCACGCCCCGGCGCGCTCTGAAACGAATAGCGCACCTCGGCCCCCGTCATCTCGAAATCGATGGTCCCGTCCGCACTCACGTGCTCCGCAACGATGCCTCGCAACTCTTCACGCTGCGTCGCCTCGCGCGCCGCCGGCAACGTGGCGATCGCCTCCACCTTGTTGGGCCACCCGACGACCCCCTCCGTAGTTGGGGGCCGCGGCGGTTGACTCACCTCCGGCTCCGCCAGCTCCTTCCCCCACAGCGATCCCAAAATGCACAAGACGAACGTCACCCCGATGATCACGAGACCAATCGCCTTGTCACGCCGCCGATGCGCTTCTTGCTCTTCGACCAAATGAGGCGCCAACACTTTCAGCACCGAAGCTTGCTCGGCGGGCTCGGAGCTCGGAGGTGTCGACAAGGGCGCCGAAGGCGACGAGGACGACGAGGGCGACGAGGGCGACGAGGACGACGAGGGCGACGAGGGCGACGAGGACGACGAGGACGACGAGGACGACGAGGACGACGAGGACGACGAGGGCGACGAGGACGACGAGGACGACGAGGACGACGAGG
>CBFGRJ010000014.1:0-40420 GCA_965651135.1 uncultured Myxococcales bacterium | reverse complement strand
TGGCTATGTACCGCCTACAATGATGCGTTTGTCGCGTACTACTACGGTTCGCTGAACACAGCGAGCAACAAGAACATCTCCTTCGACTCGTTGGGCAACCCTGTGTCGGTCAACAACGGCTTCTTCGAGATTCCCGGGTGGCCCCCGCCGTCTAGCGGTTCGCACGCGCTGCTCAACGGCTCGGGCTACGACGGCGTTTGCGGCAATAACCATAGCGGCACCACCTACAGATGGAACAGCATTTGCGGCGGTGCCACTGGCTGGCTGCAAACGAGCGCGCCCGTCGCCCCAGGCGAGGAGATCACGCTGCACTTCAGCATTTGGGATACCGGCGACCACAAATGGGATTCGGCAGTTTTGCTGGACAATTTCGCGTGGTCGGCGGCTGCAGCCACGGTAGAAACAGGCCGCTACGAACCCGGGGAGGACACATCAAAACCTTTGACTCCATCGTCATTCATTCGAGACTACAGCGCTGCCGGAGTCTGCGGCGAAGACGAAGTGCCGGTGTGGTCGCTCTGGTCGTGGTCCGCATCCACCCCCAGCGACTCGAGCATCCATTTCTACGTCACCGCCGCAGACAGCGCCGCAGGGCTCGACTCGGCACCGGAGGATCCTCTCGTGTTTAGCGATCCCCCAGGTCCTTCCGCCCTCGTCGGGCAAAATGCGATAGCCAGCGCTGCCGAGCCCGGTACCCAGACAGGCAGCGTCTTGGTCAGCGAATCGCTGACCCGCCACGGCCGGTTCCCAAACGCTGAGTACGTACGGATACGCTCACATCTGGTACCGTCGACGGACGGCTACACACCGCCCGTGCTGCAGAACTGGAACCTCCAGTTGAGCTGCGCTGAGGCGGAATAGGCCTAGCGGGCGAGAATCGTAGCAAAGCCTTCTCTACGAGACGATAGGCAATGCAGAGCCGCAGCACGTCGTGGGATAGTGCAGCGGCTCTGCATAGTGGAGAAAGGCGATGCAACATTCGAACCCAGAACACGAGCGCTTGCGCAAACGCATACTCGTAGCGCTCGCACTCGGCACCACGCTGCTGTTCTTGTGGATGATCCACGAGTTTCTGATGGCGCTTTTGTTGTCGGCCATCCTGAGCGGCATGTTTTACCCGCTGTACAAGCGGTTCTTACGTTGGTTCAACGGGCGCGCGGGGCTCGCCTCCTTGGGCACCATCATCGTCGCATTGCTGGCCGTGGTGATTCCGCTGGCGGGCTTTTTGGCGATCGTGGCAAAGCAGGCCGTGCGCATCGGGCGCCAGGCGCGCCCCTGGGTCGAGCAGAACCTGGCGCGCCCGGACAGCTTCGACGCGCTTCTAGACGTGGTCCCGGGGCTCGAGTTCGTGCGCCCTTATCGGGAAGAGATTCTGCCGAGGCTCGGCGATCTGGCGGCAACCGTCGGCAGCTGGTCGGTGGCATTCGCCACTTCGGCAGCTCGCGAAACTGCCACGTTCTTCTTCATGGCGTTCATTGCGCTCTACGCCATGTATTTCTTTCTCATCGACGGTCGCCGGGCGCTCGACAAGATCCTCTACTACTTGCCGCTGCCCCCCGAAGACGAAGCGCGCATGATGGGGCACTTCGTTTCGGTAGCGCGAGCCACGATCAAGGGCACCCTCGTGATTGCGGTGGTTCAAGGGGCGCTCGGCGGACTGGCTTTTTGGGTAGTCGGGCTCGACGGCGCCGCGCTCTGGGGTACGGTGATGGCGGTGCTTTCGGCCATTCCCGGGCTGGGGCACGCCCTGGTGTGGATTCCAGCCGCCATTTACCTTGCAGCGATCGGCAACTGGGCTGCTTGCGTGGGCCTTGTGGTGTTTTGCGGCGGGGTCGTGGGCACCATCGACAATTTCTTGAGGCCGCGCTTGATTGGCAAGGACACGAAGCTTCCTGATCTGATGATCTTGCTCGCAACGCTGGGGGGCTTGCTTTTGTTCGGGCCCGCGGGGTTCATCATCGGACCCATTGTCGCTGCGATGCTTGTCACGGTCTGGGAGCTCTATGGTACTGCCTTCAAAGACATCTTGCCCCCCGTGCCGCCGCGCGCCTCGTCCTTGCCGCCCGCAGCAGTAAACCCACCCGAGGTTCCTCCGAAAGACTCTACAGCAGACACCAGCATGTCCGACTGCTCGGATTGACGCACGCTCTCCTGGAGGCTAAGGCCATTCGCTACATGGAGGACCCCATGAGTACAGTAGCGCCGGAAACCCGCTGGGAGCCAAAGGACAAGATCATCTTCGCACTCGACGTGCCGACGACGGAGCAAGCCCGATCACTCGTCGACGAGCTGGGAGATCTGATCTCGTTCTACAAGCTCGGGCTCGAGTTGCTCATGGCCGGCGGCATGGAGAGCCTGCTCCAAGAGTTGGTCAAGACGAAGCGGGTATTCGTCGATTTGAAACTGCCGGGTGACATTCCGACCACGGTCGAGCGGACGGTGAACCTCGCCTCCCGCATCGGCGTCACGTTCCTCACGCTGAGCAATAGCGTGACGCCCGATACGATAGCGGCCGCGCTGCGCGGCCGCGGGCGTGAAGCGTTCCCCAAATTGTTATACGTTTCCTTCTTGTCGAGCATGGATCGGATGGACTTCGCTGGGCAGTACGGAAAGGCCCCCGACGAGTTCGAGAGCTTTCTGCAGCGGCGCAGCGATACCGCGCTCGACGCGGGCGTCGACGGCTTCATCGTCTCCGGTCGAGAAATCGCCTTGCTCAGAGCGCGCTACGGCAAGGAGGTCACTCTGGTCAGCCCCGGGATTCGCCCCTCGGGCGCTTCGACCGACGACCACAAGCGTTCGTGTACACCCTCCGAAGCGGTCCAACTGGGCGCCGATTTTCTGGTGGTCGGACGCCCCATCCGCGATGCGCCAGATCGCCGTGCGGCTGCGTCGGCCATTATCGACGAGCTCGCCGGCACCGCGAGCGGTTGAGCTTGCCTGAGCCGCGGGTCGGCATCACAAATCAAGAAGACGAATTGACCGGGCGACACGCACGCTGAGGAGCCGAACACCCGATGGACCCGATGAAGGACGAGATTCTCAGAGGTCTTCGCAATCTGGAGCAGTTCCTCAATCACCTGCCGCTGCCGTTCGGCGATGAGCTACGCCGCCGCATCGCTGAGCTACGCGAGCTATTGGTCGAGCACCGTCCTCCCAGGCTGGTGCTCGTCGGTCGTCGTGGCGCCGGCAAGTCCACCTTGATCAACGCCATTTTCAACGAACCCTTGGCCACGATAGGACACACGGGTCGCGGCACGCTGCAACCTCGTTGGTACGCCTATGCTTCCGAGCGGGGAACCATGGACGTGCTGGACACACGAGGCATCGGCGAGGCGTTACATCCGGACGAGCCCAACGCCAGGGAAGCGGCGCTGCGCGGAATCGTGAGTGAGTGCCGCCAGAAACCGCCCGATGCCATCTTGTTTTTGCTCAAGGCCAAGGAGATCGAATCGCGCACGGACGAGGACATCAACGACCTGGCAACCGTGTGTTCGGCGCTGTTGAAGCGAGAAGGGTTCGAGCTGCCCATCGTGGGCGTAGCCAACCAGTGCGACGAGCTGAGCCCGCCCACCGTGCGACTCGACCAACCCGATGCTTCGGAGCGCTACAAAAGCAAGCTCAGGGCCGTACACATCGTCGAAGACAAGCTCGCGGAGAAGATCCGCATGCATCCTGACTTGTCCGGACGGCTAGTGACCACTCTCGGCGTCGTGTCTTATGTCGAATGGAGCGGAAGCGGGGAGCTCATCGACGACCTACGCTGGCGTATCGACGAGCTAGTCCGCCATATCTTTCAGGAGCTGCCCGCCCAGGCCAGATTGGAGCTGGCGCGCTTGTCTCGGGCACAAAAGCTTCAGGGGGAGCTCGCGGCTCGCATCATGCAAGCCACCGCAGGGCTGTGCGCTGCCGTGGCTGCCATTCCCATCCCCATCGCCGATATCGGTCCTATCACCGCGGCCCAAGTCTCCATGGTCATGGCCATAGGCTACATCAGCGGGCGCGACCTCTCGGCCAAGGCAGCGGGCGAGTTTCTTGTCGCGCTGGGGGTCAACGTGGGCGCGGGCTATGCCTTTCGCGAGATCGCGCGAGCTCTGATTCGCTTCGCCTTTCCGGGCGGCGGCTCGGTCGTCTCGGCCGCGATCGCTTACGCGGCCACCCTGGGCTTAGGCACGGCCGCGAGCGCCTACTTCATCGAAGGCAAGAGCATCAGCGAAGCGAAAGACGCCTACGGAAAAGCGCGCGAACGCGGCGAACGCGACTATTCCGGAGGCGACGCTTCGGACAACTAACCGCTTGGTCACCCAGGGCAAGCCATGCCGCAAGCTAGGCTTCCGTCCGCGCACGAGCTCACACTGCCTGCGCCGCAGTCGATGTCACAACCCTGAGTACCGGGGTTGCCTTCTGGGCAACTCAGCGTGCACCTGGAGCCAGGCTCACAAACCACTCCACAGTTGGAATCCAAGCACGTGAAAGCGCACGTGCTGCCCGGCGCGCAGCTGCAGGTGCCGTTGGCGCAAGCGCCCTCGCAGCTGGGGTTGTCCCCTTCGCAGGCAACGTGACAGGGTGGAGCCAGACAAGAAAACTGGCAAACAGAAGCAGGCGCGCAGCGGCAGTCGCCGTTGGCGCACGTGCCCGAGCACGAGTCTCCCTCGCAGTCGACGTGGCAGGGCGGGCTCCGGCACTCGAAGACACAGTGACTATCATCGCCGCAGGAGCAACTTCCGTTGGCGCAGACACCGCGGCAGTCGTCGTTGTCGCCCAGACAGGCGACGTGGCAAGGTGGCTTGGCGCAGCCGAAATGGCACGAGGAGACACCCTGATGACATACACACTCGCCGCCGTAGCAACCATCGTCGTCATCATCGCCGCAGCCAGTGTTCAAGGCTGAGGCAAAGCCGAAGAGAAGCGCTACGAGGGCGGGAATACCCAGATCAGGCCGAGCGAGCATCAGGCGGAGCGAGCTTCACTCGCCTTGGCGCTCCCTCTCCCGAGCCCGTCGCAACTCGAGCGCCGCTCGAATCTCCTCCTGATCCAATTCGGGGATCAGCGGGCCCGGCAAATCGGCAGGACCAGGGATCTTGGGTGCGCGCGGGATAGCCGGTTGTCTGAGCGCAATGGCGCTCGGCGCCTCGGCGCGGAACCCGTCGGAGCGCACCTCGGCAGCGGCGCTCGACGCGCCCGTAGTCGCCTCAGCGCCAGCCCAATCGGCGCTCACGTCGGCGGTGACCGCTGCCTCGCTAGCCGCGTCATCGGCTGGCTGCTCGACGCCGAACCAATCGGCGTCCACCTCGGCAGGCACTGCCTCGTCATCACCTTTTGGCTGTGGCTCTTCGAAACCGAACCAATCGGCGTCCACCTCGGCGGTGGCCGCTGCTTCGCTGATCAAGTCCGGACGAGCTACCACGTCGGAGTGGCGCTCGGTACTCGAGGCCGAGCGAGCCGATGGGGGCAACGGCGGCGGCCGCGGGCGGCGTGGCGCGGCTACCGGATCGACCGAAACCGCTGGGTCTTTCGGGGCTATGATGCTCGCTGCCGACGGTCCCGCCTCGTCGTCGACCACTAGCCAATCATCATCAATTTCGGTCGTGGGATCGGCCATATGCTCCTCGTGATGCGAATGATACTCGTGAGGTTAATTCCCACTATCGCCAAGTTGGTACCTGCTATTTCAGCAAATCGCATGAGTCGAAAACTTCTCACTTTGACTGCATGGTGACGAGACGAGGCCAACGCGAGTTCTGCTCATATTTGACCTCGTATTTCGGAAATGCTCACTGCCGCTGGTTCTGCGCGCATTTCCAGCTGTGGCGCTCCGTTAACGAATTCGTGAAGCAACAGCCGCACGAGCTGTGGCACGAATGAGTCGTTCGCACCCTTCTTCTCGCTGGAGACGAACCACAGGGAGAAATAGAGTGCGATGGCACGAGCCTTGCTGGCAGCAAACCCGGCCGGAACCGCTCGCGGGCGAGGCTAACGGCGCTTCCGACCACGACGCACCGTCGCCACGAATCCTACGGCGATGGCTACCCAAGCGCTCAGCGGCGCTCGGTGCGGGGAAGACAATCGGCACGAGCAGCCGGCGTCGCGCTGGGGGCCTGGTTCGTCTCCGCTCTCTGGCGCTGGCTCGAGCGTCAACAGCGAAATCCCGAAGCGAGGCAGGTCGAATGTGAGGCTCACGCGTCCGTCCGAGACGGCGATCGCATGTTCCGGCTCGATCGTTGCCGGCTCCATCGCGGCTCGGAGCTCGGCAAGCTGCGAGGCCGAAGGTTCCTTGGGACTGCCCTGCGACTCCCAGACGGTGAACGCGTTACCGTGTGTGTCATCGACGCGCGTATGCGTGAAGAGCGCCCTTTGGCCAAACGAAGCCGGAACGTCGACGTCGAGAGCAATGGACGCCGGCTCTGCGTCCACCAGGTCGTCGTGATAATGCCAAACCAAGATCTGGATTCGGCCTTTGTCGATGACGGCGAGCGCATCGACATCTGGCACACTGCGAACGCTATCGTCGACGAGCTCGTCGAGCGGCAGCGCGCCGCTACTTGTCACCGACACACGCCGACCGGTCAAGCTACCCAGGAGCTTGAACGCGTTCAGTACGGGCAGGTGAATGCCATTCGTGGCGAGCGCGCGGTAGCCGGCGAAATAGGGAGTGCCGGGAAACGTAAACGCCCAAGTCAACACTCCACGCAAGTTGACACCCACCTCTGCCGCGAGCTCGAGTGAGCGCTTCATCATGGCCACCTCATAGGCGCCATAGGCGGGCGAGTTACGGTAGGCGTTGAAGGGGGCCGTGCTCACCGGACACGCGGCACAACCCTCTGGATCGGCTTCACTGATCACGATCGGCGTATTGGCGAAGCGCCCCGAGCTTTTCACCGTGTCGAAGCCGAAGCGATGCAAACGCAATTGATTGCCCAGGTTCATCTGCACGTGACCATCCACCAAGCTGACACCGCCTTTGGCATGAAAGCTCACCATGTCGAGGCGAGTGCCGGTCTCACCCGTGACGGCGTTCGTGCCCGTGGCGCAATGGTCCAAAAATCTCGTGAAAAAGTCAGTGACCGGAGTCGCGACAGCGGGACCGCCGAGCGACGCTTCTGGAAATACGCCATGCAACGCGGCCTCTGTATGATCGTAGAGCGTCGCATATTCTTCGAACGTGCCCTGCCAGTACGCAATGTCGGGCTCGTTCCAGAGCTCCCATTGCCAGCTGGACTCGGCCCCCGGGTAGCGCTGCTTGACGTGCTCGGCCCACTCTGTCACCAGCGCCGCCCACTTGTCGTAGTCGCGCGGGGGATAAAAGCTGCCTCCGTCGAGCGCGTAGGTGCTGGAATGTTCGTAGGGCTCCGGCTCGATCGAAAGCGCCTGGGGCATGAACCCGAGCTCGAACAGCGGAAATGCGCCGGCGCGCAGCATCGTGTCCATGATTGGGTCGATGATGCCGTAATCGTAAACGGCATTGCCATCGGCGTCCTCGGTGTAGAGGTTGGTCGAGCCCCACTTGAGAGCAGGCGTGCCATCGCCTGTGTTGAAGAGAAAGTGGGTGCGAATGTGCACGGGCGACGTATGCGCGGCCGTCAAAGTCCTAAGCAGCTCCTCACCCTCCTTCGTGGTGGTGGTGTTCACTTCGTCGTAGCCGTAAAACGCCCATACCTGCTCGAGGGGAGCGCCCGCTGCCGTCGCATCGACATGTACACTCACCGGCGTCTGTGCTTCGGCCTGCGCGCACAGGGCCAGGCTTGCCACGCAGGCAAGCAGCAGAGGCTTGGAGAAGGCCGTACGAGTGAGCGATGCCCGCAGCAAGACCGCGGCCACCACCCTACCGCAATGCCTTCACCGCTTCGCGCTCGATGGAAAGCCCCTGCGTGTGGCGCGCGAAGAACTCTGCGAACCCCTCCACGTCGCGCGGGTCGGGGTAGATGGGCTTGCCCATACTGGAGGCGATCTGCTCGTCGAGGTAATCGGGCAGTGCTTGCTTTTCGGCCGCCCAACGCATGTAGCTGGCGAGCACCGCCATGCCCCACGCACCCCCCTCGCCGGCCGTGCTCGGGATGCTCACCGGAACGTTCAGAGCCGCCGCCATCATGCGCTGACCGGTGTCTCCGCCCTTGAAGAAGCCACCGTGCCCGCGGATTTCGTCGATGACCACCCCCTCCTGCTCGGTGAGAATGTTCATGCCGGTCCTCAAGGCGCAGAGCGACGAGTAGTACATGGCGCGCACGAAATTTTCCAACGTGAACCTACTGTCGTGCTTGCGCACGAACAGCGGCCGCCCCTCGTCGAAGCCCGTCACGTGCTCACCGGAAACGTAATTGATGCAGAGCAGTCCTCCCGCGTCCGCGTCGCCCCGCAGCGCCAACGGCAGCAGCCTTTCGTAGAGTTGCTCTTGGCGCAGTTCGGCGCCCAGCGCCTGGCCCACCTGGCCGAACAGGGCAATCCAAGCATCCAGATCGGAGGACCCATTGTTCGAATGCGCCATGGCGACCGGCTTGCCATCGGGCGTCACCACGATGTCGATGCCTTCGTGCACACGTGACAAGCTTTTCTCGAGCACGATCATCGCGAACACGCTGGTGCCCGCCGAAACATTCCCCGAGCGCGAGCGCACTGCGTTGGTAGCAACCATCCCCGTGCCTGCATCGCCCTCGGGCGGGCACAGCGCGATGCCCGGCTCGAGCTTACCCGTGGGATCGAGCAGCTTGGCACCCTCGGCGCTGAGTCGGCCCGCGGCGCGGCCGGCGGGCAACACCTGCGGGAGAATGTCCCGGAGCTTCCAGCCGAGGTTCTCGGGAGCGATCAAGGCGTCGAACTTGTCGACGCGCGCGGCGTCCCAATCACCCGTGAGGGGGTCGATCGGAAACATGCCCGACGCCTCCCCCACCCCCATCTTGTGTTCGCCCGTGAGCCTAAAGTGCACGTAGCCAGCAAGTGTCGTCAGCCGATTGAGCCGTGGCACGTGCGGCTGGGCCTCCAAGATTGACTGATACAAGTGTGCAATGCTCCAGCGCTGCGGCACCGCGAAGTCGAGAAGCGGGCTGAGCCGAGCGCAGGCATTGCCGGTGATGTTGTTGCGCCAAGTGCGAAACGGCACCAACAGCTCTGACTGGCGATCGAGGGCCACGTAGCCATGCATCATACCGCTGACGCCCATGGCCGCGATGCGGGTCAGCTCGAGTCCGTAGCGGGCCCGCACGTCTTCTGCGAGCGAGGCATAACATCCCCTCAGGCCCCGCCAAACCTCGTCGATATCGTAAGTCCAAACGCCGTCGACCAGCTGATTTTCCCAGGCGTGAGTACCTGACGCCAGTGGAGTCGTGTCCGGCGCGATGAGCGACGCTTTGATGCGTGTCGACCCGAGCTCGATCCCGAGGACCGCGCTACCCGATCGGATGGTGTCGGCGGCGCTCGCTTTCATTTCTGCCCGTAGTAGGCGTGTTTGCCGTGTTTGCGTTCGAAATGTTTGCGAATCAAGCTGTTGGGCAGGCGCGGCGCCGTAGGCTCGAGCGTGCGCGTCACGAAGGCCATACGCGCGAGCTCTTCTAGCACGACAGCGTTGTAAATGGCCTTCTCTGGCGTCTCACCCCAGGCAAAGGCACCGTGGCCGGCCACCAGAACCATTGGAGTGTGGAGCGGATTGCGATCCTCGAAGCATGTGAGAATTTGGTGACCCGTTTCGACTTCGTAGTCTCGCTCCACGGCTTCGTCGGTCATGACCGCAGTACAGGGCACGTCCTCGGCTAGATGATCGGCATGCGTGGTCCCGTATACTGGGATCGCGAGCCGAGCCTGAGCCCACCCTGTGGCATAGCTCGAGTGTGTGTGCACAATCCCGCCGATGCCTTTCCAGGCGCGGTAAAGTACGAGATGCGTTTTCGTGTCGGATGAGGGGCGTAGTTTGCCTTCTACGACGTTGCCCGCCAGATCGACCACCACCAGATCGTCGACGGTGAGCTTGTCGTACTCCACACCGCTCGGCTTGATGGCTATCACACCGCGGTCAGCGTCTAACGCCGACACGTTGCCGAAGGTGTAGATGGCCAGACCGCGCCTAGGGATTTCCTGATTGGCGGCCCAGGCCCTCTCTTTCAGCTCGCGGTACGGCGATGATGACATCGCTCTATCGCCCAAGAAGTTTGAATGCCGCGTCGTTCCATCGTAGCTCATTCCTCAGTGCGCGAAGATCCAGGTCGGCACCGATCCGGATCAGCTCCAGTCCGACCATTTTTGCGAAATCCTCCCACTCTCCGGCGCTCACTGCCTGGCAGAAGGCAGCGTGGTGCGCGCCACCTGCTTCAATCCAAGCTTGCGCGCTGCGCCTGAAATCCGGACGCGGGCTCCACACGGCGTGCGCCGTCGGAAGTTTGGGCATCGGATGCTCGGACTCGACCACGTCGAGCTCGGCGACGATCATTCGCATTCTGCCGCCCATATCCACGAGCGTGGTGTTCACCGCCGGACCAGGCCGAGCCTCGAAGACCAAACGCGGTGGGTCTGCCTTGCCGCCAATGCCGAGGGGGTGGATCTCCAGCGATGGCTTGCCACCCGCAATGGACGGGCAGACCTCCAGCATGTGTGCGCCAAGCACGAGCTCTTTCCCCTTCACTAGGTGATACGTGTAGTCCTCGATGAACGACACCCCACCGGGTCGGCCTGCCGTCATGACTTTGCCCAGGCGAACCAAAGCTGCCGTTTTCCAGTCGCCCTCGGCACCGAAGCCATAGCCTTGCGCCATGAGGCGTTGACACGCGAGCCCCGGCAGCTGCTTCAGACCGTGCAGGTCTTCGAAAGTGGTGGTGAAAGCACCGAAGCCACCTTCCTCGAGGAACTCGCGAATACCGATTTCTTGACGGGCAGCGTCGCGCAAGCTCTCGTGCTTTTCGCCACCGCGCTTGAGCCACGCGTCCAGCACGTAGCTTTCCTCGTATTCCTTTACCAGCTGGTCGACCTGCGCATCCGACACCTCGGCGACGCGAGCGACCAGATCGCCCACTCCGTAGCCGTTGACGGACCAGCCGAGTTGGATTTGCGCCTCGACCCGGTCGCCACCGGTTACCGCGACTTCGCGCATGTTCATGCCACCGAAGCGCGCGATCTTCAGCTCGCGCGAGGCCGCCAAACCCAGAGCGGCGCGCGCCCAGCCCGCCAGCTCCTCGACGATCTCCGGATCTTGCCAGTGACCTACTACGATTTTTCGATCGAGGCGCAGCCGTGCTCCGATGAACCCGTACTCCCGGTCGCCGTGGGCGGACTGGTTCAGGTTCATGAAATCCATGTCGATCTCGCCCCAGGGCAGCTCCCGATTGAACTGCGTGTGCAGGTGGCAGAGCGGCTTTTGCAGCCTGGTTAGACCCGCGATCCACATTTTCGCGGGTGAAAACGTATGCATCCAGGTCACGACGCCGATGCACTCCGGCGCAGCGTTGGCCGCCAGGCACACCTCCAAAATCGGCCCGGCACCCGTGAGTACCGGCTTGTGCACCAATTTCGCTGGCAGCTTTCCGTAGCGGTTCAGTGCCTCGACGATCTGCTGAGAGTTGCGAGCCACCTGCTCGAGGGTCTCGTCACCGTAGAGGTGCTGGCTACCGGTGAGGAACCAGATTTCCTGCTGTTTTTGCCGAGCCACCCTTTAAATGTGAACGCTCACATCCAGGAAGTCAAGGCGTATCGCAAGAAGCCTGCTAGCATCGGAAACCCATGACGAGTCCACGGCTTAGGCCGGAAAGG
The DNA here is from genome assembly GCA_965651135.1 of uncultured Myxococcales bacterium. Lineage (GTDB taxonomy): Bacteria > Myxococcota_A > Polyangia > Polyangiales > Polyangiaceae > JAICQQ01. The sequence continues at coordinate 28,696 of CBFGRJ010000014.1, read as the reverse complement.
CGCCGCCCCGCGGTGATGGCGGACGTCGCGCAGCTGGCCGGCGTCTCCTACCAGACCGTCTCGCGTGTTCTCAACGACAGCCCCAATGTACGCGGGGAGACGCGCGAAAGGGTGCTGGCCGCCATCCGCCAGCTCGACTACCGCCCCAATTCCGTGGCGCGAGCCCTGGTGACAGGGCGATCCAAAACGCTGGGCGTCGTCACGTTCGACACGACCTTGTATGGCCCCGCGTCGACTCTGTTCGGCATCGAACAGGCCGCGCATGACGCCGGCTATGCGGTGACGGTCTCGAGCCTAAGGTCGCTCAACCGTGACACGATACTCGATGCGATTGAACAGTTCCGAAACCAAGGCGTCGACGGCGTAGCGGTGATTGCTCCGCTGCGAGGCGGCGTGGACGCGCTCCGGCATGTCCAGTCGGACTTTGCCGTGGTGGCGGTGGCGGCTGGGCCGAATCCTTCGATCCCCGTCGCGAGCGTCGATCAAGTGGCAGGCGCTGCGGCAGCGACACGGCACCTGTTGAATCTCGGTCACGAGACCGTCTGGCACCTGGCCGGCCCGTCCGATTGGAAGGAGGCGGAGGAGCGAATCGAAGGTTGGAAAGCCGAGCTGAAAGCCGCCGGCGCACCGGTTCCGAAACCTCTCAGAGGCGACTGGACGCCGCGCTCGGGCTACGAGCTCGGCGAACGCCTGCTCGAGATTCCCGAGCTGACCGCCATACTCGTGGCCAACGACCAGATGGCCTTGGGTCTCTTGCGCCGACTGCACGAAGCCGGACGCGATGTTCCCGGCGACTTGAGCGTGGTGGGCTTCGATGACATCCCCGAAGCGGCGTACTTTACGCCTCCCCTAACCACCGTGCGTCAGGACTTCGCCGAGCTCGGCCGGCGCTGCCTACACATTTTGCTCCAGAGCATCGAGGGCGAGGCAAGACCCACGCGAGTCGTGGTTCCTCCCGAGCTGGTGGTCCGGGCCTCGACCGGTCCCGCGCGAGCCAGGTAGATCTGCCAATTGCAGGTAGATTCCACAGTTGTGAACGATCACAGCGAGCTTGCCGACATCACGGTGCCCTTGCATGAAAATTTTCCGGCGCCGAGGGGGTGACAGAATTCGCACCTGGTGCTCGAGCAGTCTGCTGAACCACGCTGTTCGCCAAAGCATCGATATTCGGCGCAGCTGGCGCCCCAAGGAGCACTACGGACCATGCATCGCCTAGTGTGCAACAGCTCACTGTTCGCCCTTTGGAGCCTGGTGGCGAGCGCGTGCAGTGGACCGACCAGCAATGAACCCGCCGACGGCGGCCCGGAGACCACCCAAACCTCCGGCGACACCAGCAGCGCCACGTCAGGTGCGATGAGCAGCACGGAGGGCCCCTCGACGAGCGCGAGCAGCGGTAACTCGGACACCACTGGGACATCGACCTCGGGAGTCACCGGAACGAATGCGAGCTCGTCGAGCGGGAGCGGTGGTAGCACCAGCACCGCGAGCTCGGCCACGAACGCTACCTCCGGAACGACCGCTGCCGACGGCGGCGTGGGTGGGGCGAGCTCTTCGTCGGGAGGCTCCAGCTCGACCGCGACCGACGGCACGGCAGGTGCCGACAACCCCGGACCGTGCACGGCATCCGAGCCCGCGAGCTCGAATGCATCCGGGAGTGGACCGCACGATGTCATTGTTGAAACGAACTCCGATCCAGGCATCAACGAAGGGACGATTTTTCGCCCCGCGGATCTTGGAGGAGGCGAAAGGTACCCGATCTTCGTCTGGGGTCAGGGCGGCTGTTCTCGCAACGGCCTCTCCAACGCGACTGCCATGGCCGAAATTGCCTCCTACGGGTACTTCGTGATTGCCGATGGCACCCCCAACGGCCAGGGGAACCGCACCATGGACCGCTCGGACTTGGCCGCCATGGGCGCACCGCTGATCGCATACGTCGACTGGGCCATCGCCGAAAATTCGAAACCCTGCAGTGCTTACTACCATAGCCTCGATACCGCGATGATCGCGGCCAACGGCTTCTCGTGCGGGGGGCTCATGGCCCAGGGAACCGTGACTGATCCGCGCATCGTCACCTGGGGCGTCACCAGCAGCGGCATGGCCGGTGCGAATCAGGACTTCTACGACTTGATCCACACGCCCGTACTGTTCGTAGAGGGCGGTCCGGACGAGGTTGCCTACGACGGCGGGTTGCAAGGCTATGAAGCCATCAGTCAGCTCGGCGTTCCCGTGCTCTGGTTCAGTAAAGACATTGGGCACGGCGGTGATTTGTTCCAAGCCGACGGGGGCGACTTCACGAAGATCAATCTTGCTTGGCTCAACTGGTGGTTGAAGGGCGACGAAACCCAAACCGGCAAGGGCGCTCTGGTCGGAGCGAGCTGCAGCTATTGCAGCGACAGCGAGTGGGAAGTCATGTCGGCCAACGTGCCGTGAGCAAGCGCTTCGAGAGGTCTGGGCTCGTCAAAGCGACCACAGTTTAGGGGGTTCTAGGCTCCACGGTCCTACCGCCTCCTACCTCGACAGATTGAGCGCACCTCCGAATTATCGTGAATCTCCAACGAGTTGCAGCATGGCAACCCGGGTGCCTTCATCACGAGTCAAACCGGCCGTTGACGAAACTGTAAAAAAAAGTGGAGCAACATCCGTTGGAAGACGCCCCGGCGTCGCTGGCCTCGCTGGCTGGTGCGACGAACTCGATGAACGAAAAGCACATGGTCTTGCTGTCCGATCCTGAACCCCTGATCACCGACAAAGCTCGGCAGGTTGCCTCCGGTACACGCATTAGAGCGTCATTGGCCGTCTTCACGATCGTGCTGTTGCTCGCATTGGCGGGCCTGATGTTGCTTTTGGTGTCGAGCATTTTCGATCGCTTGACCCCATCGATTCAGAAAGATCTCGAGTGGAAGGCGAATCAAGGCGCCTTCAGCCTGTCCCGGTCGATGGAGGTTGGCCTCGCGGCGCAAGACGTCCCCATGATCGCGCGGGCCGCGAAGTCCTTTCTCGACGATACCGACATCGCTGCCATTGTCGTCGTTGACGCGGACGGCAAGGTTCTTTACCAGCGCGGTCGCGAAGTCCCCCTGACGCCCGCGCGAATGTTTAGTGCCGCTCAGGGTAAGGCGCACACGACGGAAGACTTCGTGTGGAGCTGGTCCGAGTCGGTCATAGAATCGGTAACGGTGGGCAAGGTGGGCCTGGTCGTGTCGCTCGATCGCCTGCGATCGGGCATGCAGTTGAAGCGCAATATCCTGATTCTCGCGGCCGCAGGGTGCCTGGCTGGCCTGGTCTTGAGTCTCTTGTTTTTCAAGTTCTGGATTGGCCCACTCTTGAGCTTGATCGCTTCCACGTTCAAACGGCTGGAGACCACGACCGTGCTGGCGCTCGAGTCCACGCGCATGAAGAGCGAATTCATCGCCAACATGAGCCACGAGATCCGCACGCCCATGAACGGCGTGATCGGAATGACCGAACTGTTGCTCGGCACCTCACTCGACACGCGGCAGCGGCGCTACGCGAGCACGATTTCGGCTTCGGCCAACTCGCTGTTGACCGTGATCAACGACATTCTCGACTTCTCCAAGCTCGAGGCGGCAAAGCTCGAAATCAAAAAATTCGACTTTTCTCTCCACGATCTGGTCGAGGATCTCGCGGTGTTGATGTCGGAACGGGCGCATGCCAAGGGCTTGGAAATCACCACCTACATCCAGCCCAGCGTGCCCGATGTGGTGTGTGGAGATGCCGATCGCCTGCGACAGGTGCTGGCCAACCTCATGGCGAACGCCGTCAAATTCACCGAAAACGGAGAGGTGGTGGTGCGGGTGACGCACAGCAGCGGCGGCAGCCAACGCAGCGTCTTTCGCTTCGAAGTGGTCGATACCGGCATCGGAATCGAAGCGGAGAACCGCGATCGGCTGTTCAAGGCATTTTCGCAGATCGATGGTTCGTTGACTCGCAAGTACGGCGGCACGGGTCTCGGCCTGGCGATCTCGCGTAGCCTGGTGGAGCTCATGGGGGGGACGTTGGAGGTAGACAGCACCCCGGGCAAGGGCAGCTGCTTTTGGTTCGAATTGCCGTTCGAATTGAGCGATCAATCACAGGATCCCAAGATCTTTCATGCGGAGAAAGAACGCGTCCTCATCGTCGATGACAACGAGACGAACCGATTGATCTTGGAAGAACTACTCGGGGCCTGGCGCGTGCGACACCAGAGCGCCGCGAGCGGCTACCAGGCGTTGCGGTTGCTGGACGACTCCTACGAGCAAGACGACCTCTTCACGACGCTCGTACTCGACATGCAAATGCCGGGCATGTCCGGTCTGGACGTAGCTCGCAAGATACGCCGCGACCAACGCTTCAAAGATCTGCATATCGTCATGCTCACGTCGTTGGGGGCCGACGCGGCTCAGGCCGAAGGTTTGTCGCGCTGGGTCGACCAAGTCTTGGTCAAGCCAATCAAGCAAGCCGATCTTGCCGAGGCACTACCGGGGCTGCGAGTGGTGCGCACGTCCAGCCGAATGGCGGCGATTTCGCAACCGCCCGCGAGTCGCGCCACGCTGGCTAGCGACCTGCGTTGCTACAAGATTCTCTTGGTCGAAGACCACCCGCTGAACCAAGAGGTCATGAAGGACATTCTCGGCTCCTTGGGTTACACCTTCGATCTGGCAGCCGACGGTGAGCGCGCGCTAGCCGCGCTCAACACTTCGGAATACTCTCTAGTACTGATGGATTGCCAAATGCCCGTCCTGGACGGTTACGAGGCGACTCGTCGCTGGCGCCGCCAGGAGAGCGAGCAAGGGCGCGCGCGAGTGCCCATCGTTGCCGTGACGGCACACGCGTTGAGTGAAGAAAAGGAGAAAGTGTTGCGAGCCGGTATGGACGACCTCTTGACCAAACCGGTGCAAGTGGCTTCTCTCAAAGAAATGCTCGAAAAGTGGCTGCAGGGCGCCAAGCGCTTCGAGGTTCCCGCCGCTGGTCCGAGCAGCGAATCTGTGGGGAGCAAGGCGGAGAGCAAGGCGGAGACGAATCGCGACAACGCTGCCGTGGCCCCGAGCGCCATGCGACTCCTGCTCGATCCCAACACTCCGAGATCGCCACGCATGTGCGAGCTGTTCGTCGAACATGCCCGCGACGACATCGAATTCATTCAAGAGGCAGCAGCCATCGAAGACATGGAGTCGTTGCGGCTGAAGGCGCATCGACTCAAGGGCAGCTCCTACACCTTCGGCGCACAACTGCTGGGAGACAAGGCGGCGGAGCTCGAAAGATTGGCCAAGCAAGGAACCGAAGATCCGACTGCCTTGATCAGCGATCTGATCGCGACTTTCGATCGAACACGAGAAACACTGAACGTGCCTCAGCGCAGCTCGGCGGAGGTGCAAGCGTGAACAGCCACGGCCGGCTCGATGCGACGATTCTGCTCGTCGACGACAGCGAGGTCGCCTGCGAGGCGGTCAAGCATACACTAAGCAGCGTCGGCGCACAGGTGCTGACGCTCAACAGCCCCTTCGGCTTCATCAAGGCGACCCGCGAAGCACGTCCGGATCTGATCCTTTTGGATGTGGGACTCGGGAGTGTCAGCGGCACGAAGTTGGTGGAGCTTGGGCGACAGCATGCGCCTCGAGGTTGTCCGATTTTGCTCTATTCCAGCAGAGACCAAGCCACTCTGCGGCAGGACGCCGACTCCAGCGGCGCTGACGGCTACATCACCAAAAGCACCACGGGGAGCCAATTGATCGATGCCGTCAGGCAGTGGCTGAGCGGAGTCCGGCGTGGATCGAATCGTTAGCGTTTGGATCGCTAGGGCATGTTCTGGTGGGCCGACCTTGAACTTTTTTTGGTAATGTTGGAGAAACAGCGCTATTAACGATGGCTATGCTGTGCCGTAGGGGTTGAGAGGCTTTGGCCCTGGCGCAAGCCTGGGTTCGCATTCGTTGTTGGAACTCTGACACGTTCATCTTCTTCAAAAGGCGAGTGACAGCATGGTCCTTCCAATAAAAACGGGGCTCGGTCCGAGGGGCGTGTTTCTCACGACCTTGGCCGGACTAGCAGTCTGCCTGGTCCCATCTTGTCTGGTCGACAAGAGCGCCCCGTGTGGCGAAGGGTTCGAGCTTTACGGCGAACCCGAGCGCTGCGTGTGCCCTGAAGGCAGTTTGTCCACACCACAAGGCTGCATCATCTGCGGCGAGCATGAAGTACCGACCCCATCGGGCTGCGAGTGCGAGCTAGGCTTTGCGAGACCTGCGCCCGGGCAGCCCTGCGAGGCGGACTCCGGGTCGGGGGGCAGTGGCGGAATGGCGACCGGTGGTGGCGGTGCGGCAGGCGACAACGGAGGCGGTGAGTTGGGCGCCGAGTGCGATCCAGACACCGAGCCGTCCGGCTGCGAAGCACCCTATGACCATTGCGAGCCGGCCGACGGCGGCGCCTACTGCACGAGCACTGGATGCACGGACACCGCGGATTGCGACGGCGACTATGCCTGCAATGCGGATGGCGTGTGTCAGCGCCCTCCGAGCGGTCTCAGCAAACCCTGCACGAGCGACGCTGAATGTGAGGGGCTCGAAGCAAGTGTTTGCGAACCGTTTACCATGACCTGCCACGTACCGGGCTGCAGCGTCGACGCCGACGATTGCTTCCCCGGCTGGGAATGCTGCGACTTCACGTCATTGGGCGGGGAGCCGCTATGCATTCCGGAAGGAGCCTGCACGCTATGAAATCGCGGTTCAATACACGCAGGTTCGGGCTAGGCATCATCGCAATCCAGACCGTGTCACTCGTGGCCGTTGAAGCCGTCGCGCAAGAGGCGGCTCCGGCTCCGGCCGAAGCGCCCGCACCACCGCCCGCAGCCGAGGCGGCGCCTGCGGAGGTACCACCTGCCGCTGAGCCCGCACCCGAAGCCGCTGTTCCCGAGGCAACCGACGCAGCTCAGCCGCCCGTCAGTGCGGAAGCACCGGCAGCTGGTCCCATGCAGGCAGAGCCACAGATGACCGCCGAGGAAGATGCGCAGGCAGAGGCGCTTGCGGAAGCGGAAGCCGACGCCTTGGCGCAAGAGCTGGCGCAAGGCAGCCAGAACCAAGCGGCTGTCGACGAGTACGACGTCGAGCTCTACGGCTTCACCGATTTCACCTACACGCAGGGCTTCGACAACGACTTCGTGGGCTGGGACCGCTTTGCGGTCGGCAACATGAACGTATACCTGTCGTCGGAGCTCGGCGATGGCTGGCGCACCCTCAGCGAAGTGCGCTACTCGTACCTCCCACACGGCACCACCACGTTCGGTCCTGAAGGCCCCCGTCCACGCACCGACACTTCGGTGCCTGACTACACCAACGTCAACCGCCCGGTCCGCTGGGGCGGCATCATCTTGGAACGAGCCTGGCTGGAGTATACGGCTGATCCGTTGCTGAACGTTCGGATGGGGCACTTCTTGACGCCCTACGGAATCTGGAACGTCGACCACGGCACACCCGTCCTGATCAGCGTCCGCCAACCCTACATCATCGGCGATCAACTATTCCCGCGCTCTCAGACGGGTATCCAGCTCCACGGCATGCACCTCGTGGCGCCTGTGAAGCTCGGATACCACCTGACGCTGTCCAACGGCCGAGGTCCGATCGACACGTATCGCGACTTGGACGGCAACAAGGGTCTGGGCGGGCGGCTCTACGCCAAAGCGGAGACCGGCGCCGGCAATCTGACGGTGGGGCTTTCGGGGTACAAGGGCAACTACACGGACCGTTCCGAGCAGTACGTCCTGGAGGACGGAATCTTCGTGCTGGAGCAGCCACGAACCTTCTTCTACCGGGAGCAGTCCATTGCGGCCGACCTGAACTGGGACTTCAGCGGTCTATCGGTTCAGATCGAGGCGATCTTGCAAGAAATTGCGTTCGAGGACGACGAGCGCCCGCCCGCTTTCGTCGTAGAAGGGCCCCCGGGAGTCTTACCGGACCACCGCCGATACGGCGGCTACGCGCAAATCGGCTACCGCTTCGACTTCGGCGGTATCATGCCGTACGCCGGCTACGAGTACTACGACGACGCCTTGATCTTCGGGGCATCTCAGGAGGTCTGGGGTGGCCTGAATATCCGGCCGACTCCGCGCGTCGTATTGAAGGGACAGTACACCTACGCCTGGTTCAAAGACCTGGAAACCGATGAAACCTACAACGCCATGGAATTGCAGGCCGCCTGGAGCTTTTGACGATGATCACCCGAAGACAGGCCATCTTGTGCGGTGCCACCGGCGTTCTCGCCTACACGTTCCGCATCCCCCTCGCAAACGCCGCCAAGGGTAGCGAACCGCTCGTAGTGATCGCAGCCAAGAACAGTTCGCTCAACGACATCTCGCTATTTCGCTTGAAGCGATTGTATTTGGGCGACGTCATCGAAGCTCCTGATGGCACGAAGCTGCTTCCGCTCAACCGCGGCAACAAGACGGGCGAGCGGGTCGGTTTCGACGAATCGGTGCTCGGAATGACTCCAGAAGAGGTGGCGCGCTACTGGATCGATCGCAGAATTCGAGGGCAGTCCGGCGCGCCCAAGGCCGTCGACCCTGCGGCGGTGCTGCAGAAAGTCGTGGGTCGGCTACCCGGTGCTGTCAGCTACGTGCGCGTCAGCCAGCTCAGCTCGCAAATGAAGGTCGTGAAAGTCGACGGGAGAAAGCCTGGCGATGCGGGGTATCCGATCGTCAGCGCCGGCACCGGTGATCAGGCGGCGGTCGCCTCCATAATGCGCGGCTACTGAGCTCGCCCGTCGAGCCCGTCCAGCAAGACGCTCACAGGGGGCGACAAATCTGTCGCCATTTGCCACACGCAGTTTCCTGCGGAGCCAGTCGATCAATCTCCGGCGCTCTTGCTAGATGATTGGAAATTTTGATCGACACGGGGGCGACAAAATATGCAGCTAGCAGGCAAGCTCGAGTGCGGGTGTTCTCATGTGGACAAGGAGAGCACTCGAGATGACACTGACAGATTCCGCAAAGGCTCAATCGCCGAAAAAATCGCCTAAACCGAGGTCGAGGCTGGCTGCCCCGCTGAGTGCGATCGCGCTGGGTTCCTGCTTCGCGGCATGCGGAAGCGAAAGCCCTACGGAGACCACCGCAGCCAACGGCGGCACCATCACCGGAACCGCCAACACCACGGCTGCTTCCACCACGGCGAGCACCATGACGACCGCGGCCAGCTCCAGCGTGACCTCCACCACGAGCCCCGGCACCACGGTGACCGCCAGCTCCAGCGCGTCGAGCAGCATGAGCACGAGCGCAGGCATGACCTCGGACGGAGGCATGACGTCGACGACAGGCATGCCTTTTGGAGGAATGACCTCGACTGGGGTCGGCGGGGGCCCGGGCAGCATGGGAACTACGGGTTCGACCACGACCGGCAGCGGGGCCGGGGGAATGATGGGCACAGCCACGACCGGCGAGCCAACTAGCACCACGGGAGGGGAAGGGATGTGTCAGAAAGGCACGACCAAAGGCAACGAGGTGGTGTTCATCGGCGAATCATTCATCGCTCTGTCATCGATTGCCGCAGACACCTCAGCGCTAGCTAGACAAAACGGCTCGCTCGAACAGGGTGACTCCTATCTTGACTATTCGGTCGCCGGCACGAGGCTGGGCGACGGCGCCATCCCGGGGCAGTACACGAGTGCGGCCAACTCGAATCCAATCCGATTCGTGCTCATGGACGGCGGCGGGAACGACTGTCTGCAAGCCGGCGATTCGAACAGCCCCATCACAGCAGCGGAGTCGCTGTTCGAAGAAATGGCCCAAGATGGCGTCGAGAAAGTCGTGTACTTCTTCTATCCCGACCCTGTAGGCAACTTCGCTGGAGGCGGCCTCAAGCCGTGCTTGGATGAGCTCCGCCCGAAAATGAAAGCCGTCTGCGACGGACTCACCGCTCCCAAGTGCTACTGGCTCGACCTTCGCGAAACGTCATGGAGCGGAAACGAAGCCTCGTACACCAGCGATGGCATCCATCCCAATGCCCAGGGTAGCCAGGTGACGGCCCAGGCGATCTGGGACGTCATGGTCGAAAACTGCGTCGCTCAGTAGCCTTCTTACACACGAAGCTCTCGGCCCGCTCGACGTCGCCGTGCTTGTACACGGCGACGCGCGGAAATGCGCAGAGCGGGCGGGTTCTCGTGCTCGACCACGAGGGCGGAACCTCAGGATTGAACCCTCCGGCATTTTCCGGACCTCGTACGCTCGCGATGACGCGTTTGGGTGCAGGGCCTCCCTCGACCCAGCGCACGAGCGGAGTCAGCAGGTCGAATTGGTCCGCCGCTGGTCCTCCGGCGCAGTGATCCATGCCCGGAACCAAAAATAGCCTGGCGAAGGCTTGCGCACCTTGCAGCTCTTCGAACCATTCGATGGTATCGGCGGCAGAGAAAATCGGATCACTCATGCCGTGATAGACGATCATGCGCCCACGATTTTTCCGCAAGTCTTTCAGATTCGTGGCGTTCGGCGGTGTCATGAACTGCATGCTCGATTCGGTATAGAGCTCCGTCGTGGCGAAGATCTGTTCAATGAGCAGATTGACGTTCGCCGTTAGGGCGAAGAGCGGCGGCACGAATGTCAATGGATTCTCGGGCGGAGTCTTGAAGACGAAGCCAACCGCGCCCGCATCCAGAATCAAAGGTGCGATGAACTCCCAAAACGCGGTACCGCCGCTCGCGTGTCCGGAATCGAAGGGAAACCTCGCATAAATGGGCTGACCCGATGCATCCTGAGGACCGGCGAAGATATTGCCGATGGCCACCTTCTGCTCGGCGCTCAGGCACGTGCCATCGCGGTCACCCGCACAGGTCGGCACGTCGCGATCGAGGTCGAAGGCGCGTTGGCAGGCGCGGGTATGGTGCACCATGCCGTCGACCAGGCCATCGAGCGCATCGCAGCGCGCCAGCACGCTGTCGGAAACGAGCTGTCGTTCCTCTAGCGTGAACGCGCCCGACAGGTCCGGCAGCCCCGCAAATGGGCCAGCCGGGATGGTGGCACCCGGGACTGCCAGCGGCGCGTACTGCTGCGCACCGTAGAGACTGGCAACGGCAGCCTTGGGCAGATTGAATCCCGGCGAGCCAACCAAATAGCCGTCGAACTGGTCGGCGTACCTAGCTGCCGCTACCATCGCGTGGCGACCGCCGTTCGAACACCCGCCAATGTACGAGTAGGCGGGGCGCTTGCCATAAGCCGCTCGGATGACGGCTTTGGCCATCGGGGTGAGCTTGCCGACCGCTTGATAGCCGTAGTCCAAGCGTGCTTGCGGGTCGATCCCGAAGAACGGGATCTGAGTGGCGCCGTGACCGGCGTCGGAACTGATCACGGCGAAGCCTTGCAGCAGCGCGCTGGTCAAAGGACCACCACCGCTCGTGTCTCCAGTAGCCGGAACGACGAACCCGTCGATACCGCCGTTCGCCTGATAAAAGAAGCGCCCGTTCCAATTCAGGGGCAGCCTCATTTCGAAGCCGATCGCATACGGTTGACCATCGACGGGACTTACCCGCTCGAACATGTGTCCGGTAAGCAGACAGTGGGCATCGATACTCTGCCCCGCCAGCGTTAGCTCACCAGCCGCCACACTACTCGACGAGGTGAACACCGTGTTGGGTAGCGACAGCTCACTCCACAGCGTCTCGCACTCGGTTTTCAGCGATCCGCCCTGAACGCTGCCTCGCGAAAGCGCTACCGCGTCGCTCGCGACCGAGTCTTCTCGAGTGCCCTCGCCGCTGCTGCAGGCCCATGGCTGCGACAGCAACACCATCATGAATGATCCAACACGAGCACACTTCGACATGGCAATGACTCCTCCACGATTGCGACAGCGCAAGCCTTGGATCATAGCAAGGGCTACGCACGGTGAGTCTCCGGAATCAACACTATCTCAATACGTCGATTCGGACACCGAGGTGTGTCACACACCCACTAGCGACAAACTTGACGCTTGTAGCGACTATCACCTACGCGGTGCGCGAAGCAGTAGCAACAGTAGCCGTGCAACGCTTCACGAACTCCGCCCTGGCTCGACGCAGGCGCGTTTGTGCGGCGGCCGCTCCGATGCCCAAAATCTCGGCCAGTTCTGGTACGGAGTACCCGACCATGTCGTGCAACACGAGCACCATGGCGGACTTGGAGTTCATGCGGCCCAAAATCGCTTGCACGCGCCGTATTTCGGAGCGGGCCTCCAGCTGTCGTGACAGGTGCGCATTGGCCAACACCGACGTAGTACCGAGCGCGTTGAGCAAGCGTTGCTCCCTGGACTGCCGCCTGAGCCACTCGACGGCTACACGCGCCGCAATCGCTCCCGCCCATGTCGCGAGCTGTGCACGCCCTTCGAATCGACCTTCCCCGACGGTCCGGATCACTCGTTCGTAGGTGATCTGTGCAAGGTCCTCGAAATCTGCAGGTTTGTGGCGCAGCACGCGGTACAACGTCTGTTCGATCGCGCGTTGAAGGTCGACCGTCCGCGTGGAGGCCGCTAGCAGCCAGTCTTCGATGCTCTCGGTCGATGCACCGCCTTTGCAGCGGGTGACGAATAGGGCGCTCGCCGTAGCTTGCCTGGCGGACACATCATCTCTATGCCCGCGCGATCCACTTCTGATCACTCGGTCGACGGCTACTCAGGGGTGACAAATTTGACGCTCCTCGCCGTAACTTTCGAGCCATTCCGAAAACCTGTGATGCCGCGAGGGTACGATTAACAGAAAGGCGAGAAGGACGGGAAGATGAGCTCTTATTTTCGAGTGAGACGCAGTAGACCCGTGTGCAGAGTGACAGGCATCGATCGAAATTGCTTTGCCAACTTGCTGGAGCGAGAGGACTCACCGCGGAGTTCGCAGAACACGCCGAGGATTCACGGCAGCCCGGAAAATCTCGGCTCTTCCCGTGACATGAGCGAAGCTCAATCCCAGTTCTTTCGCCTGGGGTTTTCCCAGGGGGCTTGGCACAAGACGCAATCGTCACCGAAGAAGTAATCACGCGCACCCATGTCGTCGTAGATCCAATAGCGCATCCACGCGACGATCGCCGGTCGCTGCTCACCGCCAGCATTGCTCTCTATGTATTGATGAGGGGCGCCCGTCAGGGTCGCCAAGAAGGTGGGAACCTGAGACATCTCGTAAGTCTGTTCCTGTAGCGGCATACCGACGGTGTCTTGGGTACCCGTCGTTTGAAGCAGCGTGCCGTGCAGCTCGGCCGATGCCCGGTGGCCGTGAATGGAGACGACGGTCATCACGGCTTCGTGACCGCCGATTTCCACAGCCGACGTACCGCCTACCGAGAACCCCATCGAGACCGCGTGATCGGTGTAGAGCTTGCCCTGATAGATGCCTGGTGCGCTGTTCTGCTCTAGGATCCACTCGAGACCGTTCAACATGGTCATGCGGTTACCCGCGTCACCAGGTCCGCCGCTGAGCACCGGGCAGCCCACCACCACGAATCCGTGCGACGCGAAGTACGTCAGCATTTCGGTATGTACGGTCACCTGTTGACCGATGCCCGGTCCGAACACGATCGGCGCATGTAGGAAGCCGTTCTCGCCCAATGGTTCGGGTCGGAACACCGTGTAACCACCGTTGGGTCCCATTCCCTGGTCCACCGTCGTGTCGAAGGGGCCCTTGGCGGAGTAGTCGTCGGTCGGCGGCAACATCGGATTATCCATTCCCCCCGTGCCGCCGTTGCCGCCGGCCGCCATGCCACCCATGCCGGTGCTAACACTAGAGCTGGTGGTCTCGCTCGACGCAGCGAGCCCACCGGTTCCACCACCCGCGCCTGACGTACCGGTCGTCGCCATCCCACCACTACCCATGCTGGTCGCACTGAGATTACCAGCCGAGGAGCTCGCGCCGCCCGAACCCGAGCTCGTCGTCGCACTCGTCGCACTGGTCGTGGCGGCCAAGCTCGTTCCGGTGCTGGACGATGTGGTGTCTCCTGTCAGTGACGCTCCGGCTGTCGCCGTGGACACGCCACCCGCTCCAGCAGCGACCATGTGTCCGGGCTCGTCGGGTTCCCCGCTGCACGCAGCCAGAGCGAAACTCGAGCAAAACAAGCAAAGGCCGAGGAGTCGCATGACCACAGTCGAGCGCGGTTACCCCAACCCTGGGAGGGGAGGAAAATCACCCACGCCACGTGCAAACGAGCCGCCACGACGGAAGGCCGCTTTCGGCGTGGCAGCCCGCTCGGTGACGCGACATGCCTCGGTACGCGCGCCGGTGGCTGACTCCCCACGGCGTCGGAGGTCCACCCGTGATTCGACCCGCCTGGAAGCCGAGCACCATCGCCCTTGGTGCCTTACCGATAGCCCTGTTGGGCTTGCTCGTGGCCAGCCTCGGCGACCTCGCGCTCACGCGGCGGCTCTTCGTCGACACGACCTACTACTTCTTGATGGCGACGGTGTTGTGCTGGGCTGGTACGTATTTCCAAGCCAGTCGCGGCTTTGACCGGCATTCGATAATCGCCTGGGTGCAGCAGAACTGGCCCGGGTTGGTCATCGCGGTCGCATTGGTCGCCATCGTGGCGGTCACCGTAGAACCTGCTCTGCGCGTGCTCTCGGACGAAGCGAACCTGGTGGGTACCTCGAAGAACCTCTTCACCTCGAAGGCGCCCACCTTCACCGTCTCGGGCAAGAACTATTACGGTAGCTACTGGGACGTCGACGTGGCCATCGACCGCCGTCCCGCATTGTTCCCCTTCTTCGTCAGCTTGGTTCACACCGTGTGCGGCTATGCGTACACCAACGCCTTTTGGTTCAATTTGCTGGTACTGGCGGCATTCATCGTGGTGGCGTACCAGCTCGCCCAATCCATGGCGGGAGAGAGGCTGGGCGTGGTTGCCGCCGTGTTCGTGGCCTCACATCCCATCACGCTGATCACGGCACGTTCGGCTGCGTTCGATCTGTTGGCAAGCTTCTTTGCGCTGCTCACGCTCAAGAGCCTCCTCGACCACATACGCCATCCAAGCCCCGCGAAGGCGGCGATCTTGTGGATGAACCTGTGCCTGTTCGCCAACATTCGCTACGAATCGGCCCTCTTCGTTCCGCCGCTGTTGCTTCTTCTGTTCGCGTTCAAACTGGTCAGCTGGAAGCTCTTGCGCCCTTTCGCCTTCGTGTATGCGCTCACACCCGCGTACTTCTTGCCTCGCATTTGGCTGGATCGTCTGCGAGGGAGCGTGCCCGAGCAAGACCCCGGCGCGGTGACTTTCAGCGCAGAACACTTCGTCAATCATGCGTACGAGTACTTCCAGCCACTGTTTTCGCCATTTCGCTCCTACCCCGCGCACTCCGCCATCTTGATTGCCCTTGGTGTGATCGGCTGTCTGCTGTGGCTGCGCTGGCTCGCCCGCGCGCTGCGCGCTGGCAACTGGGCGGAACCGCGGCTGAAGTTCGCCGTATGCGTGACCGTCTGGATGCTGCTTCAGGCGATCATCGTGTTCAGCTATGTGTGGGGGCGTGCTCAGTATCCGTCGGCAGCACGGCTGGTCCTCTCGATCGATACGTTCTTTTCGTTCGCCGCCGCTTGGGTCGTGACCCGTGCGCTCGAACGGTGGCGTGCGTTCATCCCCGTTCTGCTGGCCGTGGCGGTCTTCGTGTTCGAGCTACCCGAGGCGTCTCAGGCTCGCATGATGAATCGGCTCACCCAGACCAGGGAAAGTGCCGCCACCTGGCGCTTCTTCGAACGCCTGGATGACAAGCGCATTTTGATCGTCACCGACCGCCCGAATCATTTCACCATCATGAACTATGGCGCGATGGACTTTGCCTCCGCACGGCGTGATCGTTACCTGTTCACCGCCTTCGAACGGCGCCTGTTCCAGGATGTCTACGTGATCCAGCAGATCGAGCTCTCGACGAACGAACCGCTGCCGGGGTACGAGATTTGGCCGCAGCGTAGACTCGAGCCGGTGCTGGAGTTTCAGAATGATGCGAACGTGCTCGTGCGGATCTCACGCCTCGCTCGTTGAGCGAATCCCCGCGGTTCAGAAGGCGTAGAGCGCGATGGGACCTTCCTCGAATACCGAACTCTCGGCAAGCTCTTTGGGCCAATTGACCCGGTTGCCTCGCTGGAGGATGAACCAGCGCAACCCATAGGCCCGCGCCGTACCTACGACGAGCTTCTCGTCGTGCAAACCCATCATGCGATCGACGGCGGCCGTGCGAGTCGCGATGATTTCCCCGCGGTAGGGCATGCGTGTCATGGTATGCGCGACGAACGGCCGTCGCTCGGACAGAGCCGCGATGGCATACGTCCGGTCGAACTGCGAATCCTGAAAAACATCGGCCGGGTCCCCATGCTCACGCATGTGTTCCGCAGCTCGTACCAGGGCGCTCGGAAGTCTGACAGGCGAGATCCGCGGCATCGCCCACAAGAGCTGGACTCCTGAGCCGAACCATGCCGGAACGGCCATGAGCAGGGTGGCCAGCCCAATCACGGCTGACCGGGCCACTCGGCTCGGGCGTTTCGAATCGATCAAGACCGAGCCCAGCGCGCCGCCCACCCAACTCACGACGAAGAAGTACACGATCATGACGGGCCGGTGAGAGAGCTCGTCGGGGGTGCTGCTTTCGAAATCGAGGGCCAAGCCGAAGAACATGACCAAGAAATTGACGATGAGCAGCACGGGGAACACCACGAAAACCAGCGGCGTGCGCCGACGCAAACGGAAAATCAGAACGACGAGCAACAGCAGCACGACGCCCAGAGACGTGCCCAATACATACGGAATGCCAAACAATAGATTGGACGTCCAGGGCAGCTCCGTCCCCGTGCGCTGGACGATGGCATCTTTGAGGGGTCCCGGTTTGGCAAAGGTCTCGATCAGGCGCAGGATCTCGCCCACCGCTGAACCGTCCAGGCGAATCAAAGGCACACCGGGCACGTGCTGCCCAACCGCAAGCGCCCCTGCGTACACCGCCCCGGCGGCGCTCACCGCTAGAGCGCGCCGACCAAGCCCCAGCTGCGCCTTGAAAAACACAGCCGGGACGAGCAGGAGCAGGAGCGTGCTCGCCACGACATAATGCAGCTTGTAGGCGACGAGCACGCCGGCCATGGTCCAGCCGGCGAAGAGCTGCAGGCGACTGCCCTGCACGCTACCCTGAATGACGAAGAGCCAAGCAACAGCCAACAGCGCCAAGCCATATGTGGCGCTCGGTGAAATCTGCGTCAGCCAATGATAGGACATGAACGTGTTTTGCGCGCCTTGTTGCGCTCCATCCGGCAACAAGAGCAGGGCCATGCAAGCCGTCAGCCCAGGCCAACGACCCCACAAGGAACCCAACAGGGCGTACGCGGCGAGCCCAGTAAACAACACGCCTACGGGCGCCAAAATCCCGGCAAACGCCGGGTACGAATGAATGCCTGACGCCTGCTTGACGAGGGCCGGCAGCATGTAGACTCCATAGTGGTAGAGCCGAGCCGGCACCCCAGCCAAACGGAAGTCTTCGATGCTCGCGGCGCCGTGGCTGTCTGCAAAGATTCGAATGTGTACGGAATGGTAGAAGCCATCGATCCACGGCTTGAATACGACGCTACGGCCTTCGTATGAAATGGGGTCGATCGAGTCTTGGCACCACAAGGTCGTGGCGACGGCACTGATGCCGAGCGCCCACAGGCCTACGCCATTCACCGTGGTGGTCTTGCGCTCCCCTGCTCCAAAGAACAGCAGCAGAGTCACGGCCAACAGCATGCCGAAGTTGGCCAGCATACCCAGCGGTGAAACCCAAGCGAGCACGAGCAAGCCCGTGTTCACGACCGCGTACCCGATGAGCAAGCGCAACGGCAGGTCGAAGAGAACGCCCGAGGCTAGCCCCTTCCACCCCGCGAAGAGCGAGCCGACCAGGTAGTAGGCGAAGAAGACCAGCTCGCAAGCCACGAGCGCACGCCAGTCGAACGCTCTACCCGCAACTGCCGCCCAAGCAGCCACCAGCCCTGCGATGAGCGCAACGGCCGCGAGCTCCGACCTATTGTACGTGACGGTCAGGTTTCGAAGCGCGCGGGGGAGAAGCCTTCTCGCCTCACTCATGACGACGTTCTCTTCCCGCCAGTGTCTTGCGTCCCTGAAAAAAGCCGGGGATCAAACTTTGGCCCAGCCCCATGCCGAGGTATACCGGCAGGCAGCGCCACGGGTAAAACAGCTTCTTTTTGCGAGTCATCGCCAAGCGGGCAATGGCCTCTGCAGCGCCGTCCAGCGGGGCCGACGCCAGGTTTCTGACCCGGACCATCCAGCTCGGAAACGCGGCTGCCATCGTGTAGATCCCAGTGCTGACGGGACCCAGCATGACTTGTTGGAAAATCAGGTCCGTCCCAGCGTACATGCTCGACCAAGCATCAAAGCAGGCCGTCAAGGCTCGTTTGCTCGCGCGGTAGCCGAGCGCATACGGATTGCCTACGTAGTTGGCCATGGAACTGATGGCGATCACGCGCCGCGGCCTGGGCCCGACAGGCAGCTCCGTAATTGGCTGAACGAAGTTCAGAACACCGTACAAGTTGGTGTCCATGACTGATTTGTAGGCATCCAGACGGAACTGATCGTCGTTGTCGACTCGATTGATTCCCGCATTCAAGATGAACACGTCCGGCAGCTGCCCCGACGCGGCCAGCCCGTGCACCAAGCGCTGCACCTGGTCCTGTGCCCGTACGTCTACGCGCTCGAAACGCAGCGACGGGTACTGCGACTCGAGCTCGGGAGCGTGGCGCCGATTGACGGAAATGACCATCACGCCGCTCCGCGTGTAGTGTTCGAGCAGCGCCCGACCGATACCCGAGGTCGTCCCGGTGATGAGAACGCGCTCAACCGTCTTCATCGTCCTCGAGGGCGGGCGCGCCCCTCCGCTCTGCCGCTTGGCGTGACCGCCTCCGTAAAAAGCCGTCGATACGTGCTGCCGTAGTGTAGTGTTCCCCGCGCGAAAAAATCGCCTTTCGGATGAACTTGGGCCGCCGCTTGGCCTCTTCGACCACCTTGATGAGGTACTCGCCCAGAATGGAGATCGCGAACAGGTTGAGGCTGCCAAAGAATGCGATCACCGCCACGATGAGCGAGATGCCATGCGTCTCTCCTGGATGCAGCCACATGTCGATGAGCTCATGTACGAAGGCGCCAAACGACAGCACCGTCATCGTGGCGCCCACGTAGCCGATGACCTCTACCGGTACGAACGTGAACGAAAAGATCCCCTTTTTCGCCCACCAGACATTCTTCAGAGCACTGTGCGTCGATCGCCCAAACGCTCGTTCTGGACGAACATAGTCGACACCCGTCTGTTCGAAGCCGACCCAAGCCCGAAGCCCGCGCAAGAACTGGTCGGTTTCCGGCAGCGCGAGCAGCTCATCCACGACCCTCCGGTCCATCAGCGCAAAGTCACCTGCATCGAGCGGCATACTGACCTCGGAGAGGCCCCGGAACACTCTGTAGAAAGCGCGCGCAAAGCCTGCCAGCAGCCACGAGCCTTCGCGCTTGACCCGGCGACCATACACCACGTCGTTTCCTTCTCGCCACTTGGCGTAAAAGGCAGAAATAAGCTCCGGCGGATCTTGCAAATCGCCGTCGAGCAGAACGACGGCGTCGCCGGTAGCCACCTGCATTCCGCTCAAGAATGCGTTTTGTGAACCAAAGTTCCTGGAGTGCTCGATCACGAGCACATGCTCGTCTTTGCTCGCTAGTTGTTCGAGCACGGCGCCGGCGTTGTCAGGGCTGCCATCGTTCACGAAGATGATTTCGTAGTCGACTGAAAGGCCGATAAATACCTGCGTCAGCCGCTCGTGCATCGGCAAGACGGCCTCTGCGTCTCTGTAGCAAGTGACCACCGCAGACAGCATCGGCTCAACCACCGAGCAGCCTCTCCAAGTGCGCGGCCAAAGAAGCCCCCCTGAGCCCACTCTCTTCCTGGTGCCAGCGTTGGCTGCCGTAGCGCCCGGAAGGATACCCAGCGGCGTGCAAGCAGGTTATGCGGCGGGGGATCACGCCCGCGTTCAACAACAGGTAGCTCAACGCTTCGCCCAGGCCACAAGAGCGATAGTGCTCTTCAATGGTGATGACGCACTGCTTCGCTTCGATACTTGCAGCAAGGTCATCGGGAAGGCTCTCGATCGGGAAGTTCCCGACGCTCCAGATCTCCAGCTCGTCCAACCAGGCGCTGGCGTCAGGCTCGTACAAGGCCTGCAAGACCGGCCCCGTTCCGATCACCACGCTGCTTCGGCCCGACTTGAGTCTGCGCCAGGGGGCGAAGCTGGGTAGCTCACCGGGAAGCTCGGCGGGCGCGTTCAACCTGAGATAGTTGGGCAGAGGGTCGTCCGCCATTTGGCGCACTGCGTCATTAACGTCCGCTGCCACGAGGGGCACGTAGATCCGCATGTTGGGCAGCGCGCGCAGGACGCCGATGTCCTCCAGCGCGTGATGAGTCGGCCCCATGATGCCATACCCATAGCCGCCGCCATTACCGACGAGTTTGACGGGGAGCTTTTGCAGGCACACGTTGTCTCGAATCTGAGCGAGCGGCCTCAGCACGGCAAAAGCCGCCATGCTGTACACCCACGGAAGGTTCCCGCTACGGGCCAAGCCTGCCGCCAGCGAGATCGCGTTCTGTTCGGCAACGCCGGCATTGACGAAGCGCTCTCCGAAGGCCTCGGCGACGCCCTCGAGAGCCATGTAGCCCAGATCGAGGGTAACGAACACGAGATCGTTGCGCTGCTCGAAGAGCGCGATCATCGCCTCGGCAAAGCTAGTCCGCATGCCTCGTGCCGTTCAGGCGAGCCCGATGCGCGCGAGTCAGCTCGCTCAGCGCTTCGGTGTACTGCGCCTCGGTCATCGGCAAATAGTGGCAGTCCACCGTGTCTTGCAAACCCTGGAGCCCGTTGCCTTTGATGGTGTTGGCGATAATCGCGACCGGCACTTCGGACTCGCTGAGAGCGCGCATGCACTCTCGTTGCGCTGATAGGAGCGAGGAGAAATCATGACCGTCCGCAAGAACCACATGGTAGCCGAAGGCTCGCAGCTTGGCATCGAGAGGCTCTAGCGCCAGCACCTCTTCGGTGCGACCAATCGCCTGGAGCTGATTGCGATCGATGACCCAGATGACATGGGTCAACTTGTGATGAGCGATGAAGAGCGCCGCTTCCCAAACGCTCCCTTCGTCGAGCTCGCCGTCCGAGGTCACACAAAAAATACGGCGCTTTTGCCGATTGAGCTTGGCGCCCAGCGCCATGCCGGCACAAATGGACAGCCCGTAACCGAGACTACCCGTGGCAAATGGGATTTCTTCGAACGCATTGAAGGGGGGCAGCGCCGAGAGCTGAGTGCCATCTCGATAAAACGAGTCAATCTGCCCTTGGCTGAGGATACCCTCCTCCGCGAGGAGCGAATACAACGCAGCCGCCGCGTGGCCCTTGGAGAGCACGAACGCATCCTGGTCGGCCATCCACGCATAGCGCAAAAAGACCAAGAGCTCCGCGCACGAAAGCGAGCTGCCGACGTGCCCGGCATGGGCCTGCTTGTACATCCCGAGGAAGCGCTTTTTGACGGAGAAGACCCGCTCCTCGAGCGCTAAGATATCGACCGCATCAACGCCCGCGCACGCGGCGCTATTGCCCATAGCCGACTTCGACGATGTTGGCGTGTACCTCCTCGTCCGTCGCATCCGAGGGGTAGCCCGCCACGATGGCTCCTTCGTAGAAGGTCCCTTCGCTGGCGTTGTTGTTGCTGTAGCAACAATCTCCACCCGCCCCGAGAAGCACCGCTCCCTCTTTCTTCATCGGGTTCTTCCCCGGAGGAAGCGCTCCCTGATAGTACGTGTTCAACGTGGAGCTGGTCGCGTCGGCCCCTTTGATCGCGAATTCCGTGGTCCCGTTGTTCTTTTCCATGGCCGTCACGTAGGGGAACGGCAGGCTCTCCAAATTGGGGTTTTGGCCCGTGCCACTACCGGAGACGATCCCGTCCTCCATATCGGCCATCACCCATGGCCCGTTGCCGACCCCGGTACCCCAGATGGTGCAGTTCCCGAAGTACACCGAATCCATCGTCGGACCGCCTTCGTAGGTTCGGCTGGTTTGGCCATTGCCATAGTTATAGCAGCACCCACCGTTGAAGTGTTCTCCACTGGTGACCATGTAAACGCCTTGAGGCTCGGCACCAAGCGGCATACCCGACTCGGAGCCATCGTTCCAGTAGGCCTGCGCGGGCCGGGTGTAGAGCGAATAAACCTGATGACCACCGACGGTCAATCGTTCGGCCGTCGCGTTCGCGGCCGTCTGGCCCTGGAACCCTCCCACGCTACTGTCCGGCGTTTGAGCTTCCAGGAAGTTTCCATGCCCGGACTGATCGTAGAGAATGGTGATCGTGCAGGTGGTTCCGTTGCAGAACTCGTCCTGAACCGAAGAGTCTGCGAAGCCGCCCGGGCCGGTGACGGGAATGTCCCGCGTCATGCCGTCGGCACGCTTCACTTGATAGAGGTTACCGTCATAGCTACCAAACAGCGCGCGAACCGTGCTGTGCGCTGCCACACAAGTATGACCAGCGGCTTCATAGATGTCGCAGGGCCCTTCGGTGACCACTACGCTACCGGTAGTCGATGTATTGCTCGTGTTGGTCGTGCCTTGGTCCGTCGTGCTCATGCCGCCGCTGCCCGTGCTGTTCATCCCACCCGCGCCCATCGTGCTGGTGCTCGTCATACCGCCGGTTCCGGTACTGTTCGTCGCTGCGGTCCCTTCTCTCTGGAGCACGACCGTGCCGGTAAGGCCCATCATTTGCGGGGTGAGGGTCAGCGTGTCGCCGGCGCCGCAGTACGAGTACGTCGCTTTGTCCATGGTGAGCTGCATGCCCTCGATCTTGTAAGAGCCGGTCGGCTCCGTATACGGCAGCACCTGGCCAAGCCCACCCTGCTGCTCGGTACTCAGCGAGCAACTACACTGACCGTTCGTCTCCGCGCACGAAGCCGTTTTCCAACCGAGCGCCGAGAAGATATTCGCGGCCCTGTCGCACTCGACGGGGACCCCGGAAATCGCCAGACACGAGCTATCGAGTGGAAACGTTACCGAACCGATCGTGGTCGTGTTGTCGGTATAGGTTCCGTCTTCATTGAGGATGAGTGTACCCGTCGTCTGCAGGGAGCCAGTGGCAGGCACGGTCGGGCAAGCCAATGCGGCCAAGAACACGTCCATGTCGCCCGAGATCGCCAGGCACGACGATGAGACGTTCCACGTGCCGACGACGTCACCCCCGCAGGCTGAACCGTTGGTGCAGTCGAGCGGCGCGCCGGTGGTGCTCGTCATCGTTGTTCCACTAACACTGCTCTGACCACCCACGCTGCTGCTGCTGACGGTCTGAGACGTCGTAGTCTGGCCACTCGTGCCTTCACCGCCAGCGGTGCTTTGACCATTCGAGCTGTCGCTGCAGCTCGTGCCCGCGGCAATCGCCGTCAACGTGAGCATCAGTGCACCGACCAAGCCAAGATCTTTCTTTTGCATGAGTGTTCCCCAAGCCGTGTTGAATAAACTTTGAATGCTGCAGCAGGGAAAGCTAGCGCGCTCGGCTACGGCAGCGCGGGGGAGAAGTTTTTCCTCCCATGTCTACAATACTTCAAACCGAGGGATTGCTGACGACAGCAGGCGTGCGCGCAAGCCCGTGGGGCTGAGCAGACAATCAAACGAGCCCTGAAAGCGGCCCAGTGCAGTACTCGGGGTGACCAAACGTCGTCTCGGGCAAACCGAACAGGTTGAGGACCGAAACGAGAAGATTGTTGTGTGGCGTGGAGGGCACGCGCAGCCAGCGTCCCGTCTCGATTTTGCCGCCGGCCTTGCCCGCCAGAATGAAAGGCATGTTGCTCTGGTCGTGTGTTTCGGGCATCTGGATCTCCGTGACTGCCAAGACCAGAGAATTGTCCAGCAGGGTGCCGTTGCCCTCGTCGACCGAGTCCAGCTTGGCCAGCAGATACGCGAGCTTTTCGGCGTAGAATCGATAGATGGTCTCGAGCGCGGCGGGTTGAAAGCCGCGATCGTGCTGATAGCCGTGGTGGTGATCTTTGAGCGAAGCGCCGGTGCTGTCTTTCAAGAAGCCGAGCATGAACTTGGCTTCGGAATCCGACCACTGCATGGTACCGACACGCGTTAGGTCGCAGGCCAAGGCCGCCACGAGCAAATCGGTCATCACCTCGCCCTTTTGCGGCACTTTGGCACCCGTGGTGATGGACATGTCTCCACCGTCGAGCTCACCTCGCGACACACCTTCGGCGATAGGATCGTCGTAGTAGCCCGGCGTGGGATCGACGTGGGTGGGCACCTCACAGCTGGCATCTACCGGCTGCTGTAGGCCCTGCTCGGTCTCGCGAATGAACGTCAGGTGAGCCTCGAGCTTGGCGCGGTCTTCCGCGCTGACCAGAGCCATCACCCGATTGTAATCGTCCTGGACACCGTCGAGAATCGAGACGTCCCATGCGAGCGCCTGGGCGTTCGCTTCGTCGTTGCCATCGAGGCCGGCGAACACGCGCTTGAGCGTATTCAGCGGGTCGGTTGCGGGCGGTACGGGCGTCGCCTGTCCTCCAGCCATGGAAGGGGCCTGGTAGGTCAGGATATTGCCGGGATGCGGCTGACCGCCCGCGGAGATCCCCGTGGACCAACCTGCGGAGACTTCGAGACTCGGAAAGCGGAGGCCCTGCGAAATGGCAGCGGCGATCACCTGGTCCACCGATGCGCCCGCTGCAAACCCGGCGTTGCCGCCGTTGGTGTTGAAGTTGCCGGGCAAGAGCTGCTGTCCCGTGAGCACGCCGGCCATGCCGCGCGCATGTGGGTGACCATTGCCAATGCGCGTGATCGACAGGTTGAGCCCGTCCACGAAAATCAACCGGTCGAGGAACGGCGTCAGCGACGACATCATGGGGCTGAGCGAGAAGGCGTTCTCGCTACCCGTGGGCCGCCACTGATCGAGCAACGTGCCTCCCGGGTTGTAGAACACGATGAGCCGCGTGGGTGTGGCCTCATCAGCGTGGCTGCGCAACGGCGCCAACATGGCCGACAAGAAGGGCAGACCGATGGCGGTGCCCCCGGCGCCTTTGAGCAGGGTCCTGCGACTGATGCGGTTTTTCGAGGTGATCATCGGCCTCCTCACTGCTGGTCCGGGGCTAGCTGTCGCAACAAAAAGCCGTCGGATTGCACGACCGCCAGCATCAGCTGTTGCACATTGCCCTGTGCCTGCTCGAACGCATCGGCGACGCTGGCCCGGCTGCAGTCGTCGTCGGCCGTGACGGCGCGGCCATAAGCGTAGGTCAGGTATCGGTCGGCATAGCAGCGGCGAACATCGGCGCTTTCGGCCACTTTTTGCGCGAACTGTACGGCGCCCTGGAACGGGCCGGCCACGTCCGTGATCGGGATCTCGCCGCTGTCATCGATGGCGGCGCCGTTGTCCGTGTCGCGCCACAGCCCGACCCCGTCGAAGTTCTCGAACGCCAGGCCCAAGGGGTCCATCAACGCATGGCAACCGCGGCACACCGGTGCCGATTGGTGCATCGTGAGCCGTTCGCGAACCGTCTGCCCGGGCACAGGGTCGGGCAACTCCGGCACATCCGCCGGTGGATCGTCCACTACACCGCAGAGCACCTTGGTGTAGAGCCATTTGCCGCGCACGACGGGATCGCTCCGGCTGCCAGGCGTGGTGACGGTCAAGATGCTGGCTTGCGTGAGCAGGCCCAAGCGCTGGCTGGTGTCGAGATCGACCATTTGGAAATCATCTCCACTCACGCCCGACATGCCGTAGAAGCCCGCCAGCGCTTCGTTGACGAACGTGTAGGGTGCCGCGAAAATGGTCCTGAGATCGCCGCTGCCTTGCCAAATCACGTGGTCCAAGAAACGCTCGGTTTCTTGCCTGAACAGCGCTCCCATGCCCGGCCGAAACGTCGGATAGAACTCGGCGTCGCGCTCCAGGTGATCGAGCCCACTGATCCCGAACAGCTGGCCATGAAAATGGCGCAGACTGTCTTTCGCTCGCGGATCTTCGAGTAGGCGGCTCGCTTCGGCCACGATGCCTTCTTTGCTGTCTAGCTTGCCTTGCGCGGCAGCATCGAGCAGGGCCTCGTCGGGCATCGAGCCCCACAGCAAATACGAAAGACGCGTCGCCATCTCGTAGGCCGTAGGCCGGGCCAAGTTCTTCGCTGTATCGACAGGCTCACCGAGCTCGATGCGATACAAGAACTGCGCGGATTGCAGCGAGCGTTCGATGACGGCCCGAACACCACTCGAAAAGTCGCCCCCCAGAGTCTTGCCCTGCGTGAAGGCCGCCTGGTAGGCGGACAAGTCCTCCGCGCTCGGCGGCCGGCGAAACGCGCGCTCCAAGTATCGACCCAGAAACTGCTGCACGCACGGCTCTTCGCCGATGGATGCCGGGTCGCAACCCGTCAATGCCGTAACGGTCGCAGTGTTCGCCGTCACTTGCTGGGCAATGTCGCGAGCCACGCTTCGGTACCCGTCGATCAACAGGCGCGATACACCGAGCGCATCCGCATCATTACCAAACCCGCTGCCCAGCTCCTCACCCGGCAACGCGTCGGCTGGCCGGGAGTCGATGCCAAGCAGATCCCGCACCGTGTTGTTGTATTCGAAGCGAGTGATGCGCCGCAGCGGCGCCCGCGGAGCCGGCGGAGCGTCGCATGCCGTCGGGTCGGGAATGCCCGTCGTTCCCGAGCCGCTCGTGGACACCGAGCTCGTTGTCGCCGCCCCTCCCGAACCGGAGGTGGAGCCAACAGGTCCCCCGTCGCTGCTCGTCGAGGACGGTCCCCCCATCCCGCTGCTGGTCCCCACAACACCGGTTCCCGACCCTCCCAGGACCTCGCTCTGGCAGCCGAGGCTGGCCAGCAACAGGCCAGCAACAGCGAGATTCCAGATAGGTCGTCCGCTCCCAGGGCGAAGTGCAGTTTTCCGCTGGGATGGCACGGAGACCGAGGCGTGGTCCAGCATGCACAGCTAGTGCATCGCGCGGCTCGGAAAGTTACGGCGAAGATCCGCACTCGAGCAGCGCCCCCGCCCAAACGGCGTGATCGAGGGTGTCGTCATCGCCCCCGATGCCGACGAACAGGCGAATTTCGCGCCTGCCCCGCACGTCGATATCCACACTGCGCGCCGGGCTGGTGCCAAGGAGCAATCCGCTTTGAAACAAGCGTTCTCCGTCGGCCCACACCTCGAACTGCACCGAGCCTCGGCCCTCTTGATCATCGTCGATCCCGACGTCGGCGATGAACCGCGAGCAGCGTTCACCCAGCCGGTAGCGGAGCAACGAGGGACCGTGCACGCCGAGACCCTTGTCGTACGCCGCGCCGCGCAAGCGAATCGGTTCCCCATCATCCGGCTGGTCCTCGCCATTGGTTCGATCCAGCTCCACCGGCCCGTAGCCATTCGTGGCGTACGTCCACTCGAGGTCGCTGAGATAAACCCTACCACTAGGCAGCGGCGGCTCGGTACCGTGCACACGCAACGCTATGGCATCGTGACCCGGTACCACGACACTGAAGCCGGTCTCGTCGACGTCCACACCAAAATCCCCCCAGAGATCGCGCACGACTCCAACTTCGGGTTCGAGCCAGAGGTCTCGCCAAGCCACCGAAACCTCTGCGCTCGCCTGGTCGCGGTTCCACAGAACCACCGCCCTTGCTCCGCATGCGGCCAGCGGCTTCGCCAAGATGTCAACACCACCTTCGCGACGAACGAGTGCAGCTTGAAGGCCCAACGGATCTTGGTTGATCGCAATCAGCTCGCTGTTCGTGAGCACGTCGCGCGTCTCTTCGGCCATGACCGTGAGGTCGTTGCCCGCCAGCAGCGGCGCAGAAAGGATGGCCCAGACCGAAAATTGAACGCGTTGCTCGCCTAGGGTCAACGCACCATTGCCGATCTCCAGCATGTCCGGATCGTTGAAGGCACCCGGACGAGCGTATGCTGCCAAGGGCACGACTGTATCGATCGCGTTCACGATCGAGCTCCAAGTCGGCTCGGCATTCCCCGATGTGCGCCAGAGCTGGACCGTGTCGCGCATCCATTCCTGAAACGGTGGTGCCGCCAAGCTCAGGACCACTCGCCGGTCCGCTCGTGCCAGCGCTGCAGCGATCTCGGAAACGGCCTCTCTGGACACTCCGGCGCTGAGACCGCACTGGACGTACTTCAGATAGTCGACGCCCCAGCTCGCGTAGGACTGCACGTCCAGGGCTTCGTAGCCCTCACCTCCCGGCATCTGCCCGCAGTCTTGGATGGACGAATACGCCCCGAACGACAAACCCTTGGCATGAATCCAATCCGAAAGGGCCTCGATGCCGCCGGGTAGCCGCTCAGGATCGAACACCCGCTCACCGCTGTCGGAGCGCGGCAGCTGCCAACAGTCGTCTAGGTTCACGTAGCGGTAGCCGGCACTCTGCATACCGCTGTCGATCAACGCGTCGACGATTGCCTTGAGTTTAGCCTCGTCCAGTTCGGGCCCGCATCCGAAGGCGTTGTAACCGTTCCAGCCCATCGGCGGTCGAGCACCGAGGAGCCCGTCGGGTACCACGGCGCTGCAATCTTCGGGAGGGTTTGCGGCTGGCGCCATGGGGGCGAGCTCGATGTCTTCGCGACCGCACGCCAAAAGTCCGAGCGCGACGAGGCTCGCCGCAAGAACGAGTGGTTTAGAAGAGCTCCGCACCGCAATAACCCGACAAGCTGGTGGTCAGCGGCCAAGGCGCGAATACAGGCTCGCCGTTGACGAGATAGC
>CBFGRJ010000013.1:0-40594 GCA_965651135.1 uncultured Myxococcales bacterium | reverse complement strand
GACCGGTTCACCGAGAGCCACGGGCTGAAGAAGAACTTCGTGGTGGAGCAGGCGCTGCTCTACTTCATGGAGGCCCGCCGCGAGCTGCCCGATGAGGCCCTCGTGCCCGCCCGCCTGCTGGTCGAGGACAAGGCCTTCGACCGCATCGCCGAGCTGGTCACGAGCCCACCCGCGCCGACGAAGGCCCTGCGGGAGCTGATGCGTGGCGAAGACGATTGAAATCCGCCCCCTCGCCAAGGACGACGACCGCAGTGGCTTTTCGTGTGGCGAGCCGGACCTCGACCGCTTCTTCGAGCACTACGCCGGCCAGAACCAGTTCAAGCTGCACCTGGCCGTCACCTACGTCGCGAGCGTCGAAGCCCGCATCGTCGGCTTTGCCACCGTCGCGGCGTCCTCCATCGAGCGGGCGAACGTGCCCAGCGCACGGCTGCGCAAGCGCCTGCCCGCCTATCCGCTGCCAGTGCTGCGCCTGGCCCGCCTAGGCGTCGACACCCGGGCCCAGGGCCTGGGCATCGGCAAGGCCCTGCTTCGCCACGTGCTCGCTCTGGCCGTCGAGCAGCGCGACCGCATCGGCTGCGTCGGGGTCCTCACCGACGCCAAGCCCGAGGCCGCGAGCTTCTACCAAGGGCTCGGCTTTGTTTCCGTCGAGGGCGTGCGTGAGGGCCTGCTCCACGGCGAACCGTTGTCCATGTTTCTGGCCATCGACACCATCGCCGCGGCCCTCGAAGGCTGAGCAGGCTGATCTGGTCGGGGGATGCGGAGCGCCGATGAGCTGATGAGCTGAGCTCACGCATTCGATACAATGAAGCCGGAAGCAATCACGCCATGGACATGTACGGAGAGAAGAACCCAAGTCTCCCGCAGAAGACCATCATCGTCGCGGTCGAGCTCGCCCTCATCGCGGTGTCGTATTTCGTCCTGTTCGGACCGCTGCTGTCGGAGCTACGAGCCTTCGGTGAGGCGCCGAACGTCGCACGCAACGCGACGCTGTTCGCCTTCAACCTCGTCGTCTTCGCTCGCTTTCTCGGGACGCTGTTCGTCTTCATCGAGCGGCGCATGCCGTGGGAAGAGGCTTTCTCGGTTCCCTTAGCATTCGCGCTCTACCTGCTCGGCTTCCCCCTCCTCGCGAGGTCGAACTCCGTCGGGTTCGGCGCGATCGAGGTGCTGGGTATCGGGTTGTTCGTCATCGGTTCGTTCATCAACACCTACTCGGAGCACCAGCGCCGGCGCTTCAAGCGTCGCCCCGAGAACGCGGGAAAGCTCTTCACGGGTGGCCTGTTCGCGCTGTCGATGCACCCGAACTACTTCGGCGATCTGTTGTGGGTGGGCGGGTACGCGTGCGTAACGCGCAACGCCTGGTCATGGCTCGTTCCGGCGTTCCTGTTTTGCTTTTTCTATTTCTTCAACATTCCAAAGCTCGATCGTTACCTGCGCGATCGCTACGGCGAAGCGTTCAAGGCCTACGAGAGCCGGACCAAGCGCCTGATTCCGTTCATCTTGTGAGGCCCGAGACGTGCGTCTCGGCCTTGCGCAAGGAGGGCTATCGCCCCATACGTTCCGGATGGTTCCGTTGTCCATTCTCGACCTGGCGCCGATCACGCGAGGTAGCCATGCGGGCGAGGCGCTGCGGCGGTCGCTCGAGCTCGCTCAGCACGCGGAGCGCTGGGGCTACGAGCGCTTCTGGATGGCCGAGCACCACAACATGCCGGGCGTGGCCAGCGCAGCGACGGCGGTCGCGCTAGGCTTCGTGGCGCAAGGCACCACACGGATTCGCGTAGGCGCCGGAGGTGTGATGTTGCCGAACCACGCACCGCTCGTGGTCGCGGAGCAGTTCGGCACTCTCGAGGCGCTCTACCCCGGGCGTATCGATCTCGGCCTCGGGCGCGCGCCGGGAACGGACCCGGTGACGATGCGTGCGCTCAGGCGCCACCAGCACGCGAGTGAAGCGTTTCCGGAAAGCGTCGCCGAGATCTTGCGCTACCTCGAGCCGGCTGCCGAAGGGCAGAGCATTCGAGCGGTGCCGGGCGAAGGCAGCCGCGTGCCGGTGTGGTTGCTCGGCTCCAGCCTGTACAGCGCCCAGCTGGCCGCAGCGCTCGGTCTGCCGTTTGCGTTCGCTTCTCACTTCGCGCCGGACCTGCTGCACGAGGCGCTCGACATTTATCGGGAGCAGTTTCGTCCTTCGGCCTACCACGAAAAACCCTACGCGATGGCCTGCATCAACGTCTACGCAGCCGACACCGACGCCGAGGCAGGGCGCCTATTTACTTCGCTCGAGCAGGCCTTCGTGGCGCTGCGCACCGGACGTCCCGCCGAGCTGCCGCCGCCCCTGGACGCCGAGGAACGCGCCCGCTTCGCTCCCGCCGTCGACCGGATGCTCGAGCAGCTGTTTCGCTATGCGGTCGTGGGCGGTCCCGAGACGGTCCGCAGGGGCGTGACCGAGTTCGTGAGCGCAACCGGTGTCGACGAACTGATGACGACGGCGATGATCTTCGATCAGTCCGCGCGGCTCCGCTCGTTCGAGCTCCTGCCCTCGCGCTTGCAAGATGCCTGACTCGACCGGGCGGGTGGCATCAATCCGGTGCTTCGGCGCTGAGCCTTGCGCTATCGCCAACGCGCGTCGATAGTGCGCCCGTGACTGAGTTCGTAGTGTCTTCGCCGGTCGCTCGCTATTTGGTGCGGCAACCCATGGGTCTCGAGCACGACGTGGACGTGGTGCCGGGGTTGAGGCACGACATCGTGCAATCCTTCGACATGGTCGTGTCGCGGGTGGCCGCGACGCAGCTGTACACGGTCGTGGTGGCCAGCATGCCTCGGCTGTCGGTGCACGATCGGGCGGTCATCGCGCAGGCGCTGGCTGCCACCCGACGTCCTCGCTTGGCGTTCGTGGTCGAAGCCGCGCCCGGTGGCGCTACGGCCGAGCGCGAGTTGGACGCGGAGAGTCCAGCGACGGCAGCGGCGGTGGCTGTAATGGGAGCAAGCGCTGGTTGGGAGACCACAGAGCCGCTGCAGGTACTCGTCGATGGGCAGCGCTATCTGGCCAGGGTCGAGTTCGACGGACGGAACTGGCGCTGCCGGATCTCTCTAGACGGGGACCCAGAGGCCCTCGATCGGTGAGACGCCGTCTTTGACGAACACCTCTTCGGCGAACACCGGCATGGGATCGTTGGTCTTGAGGTAGGCCTGCGCGATGGTGACCCAAAAGTCATTCCATGGGCGTAGGTTGGACTCGAAGTCCAGGTACTGGCCGCCTTGCATACCGAGCGCCTTGCCGCCGAAGATCATCGCAGGCATCGGATCCCTTGGAAAGTGTCCGGTTTGTGAGACCTCTGTCACGAATGGCATGATGGTGTGGTCCAGCATGCTGCTACCGTCCGCGAGCATCGTATTCTTGAAGAGATTGATGACCTGCGCGGTCTTTTCATTGTACCAGATCTGCACGTTGGTCAGAAAGTCCACATAGTCGCCCCTTTGGCCCGAAGGACGCGAGCTCATCACGTCCCCGGTGCCCAGCTGATGACTCAGCGGATGGTGCATGTAGATCGCGCTCGGATTGTTGGGGTTGAGCCCGGCGAAGGAGACATGGTTGGTGCCAGGCGACCACTGGAAAGTGCCGACACGGATCAGATCGCACGAGAACGCCGCCAGGATGATGGCGGCGTGCGCCATACCCACCGCTTCATGCATGTCCTGATCCGCTTCGGTCACCTCGAACGATTCGTAGTCGAACCTCGACCCGGTCTTCCCGCCCAGGTCGGCGTCCGGCTCGACCGGTACCATGCATTCGAGGACGCCCCCCTCGGCGATCTGGTCGCTGAGTTGTCCTTCCACCGCACGAATCGCAGCGGCATGCTGATCGATCTTGTCCACCTGACTGGCAGGGGACAGCGTTCTAAGCTCATCGAGCTCGGCAAGAGAGAAGTCGAGCACACTCTTTCGTGCAACGAGGGCTCGCACCACCGCCTCGTTGTTTCCGTCGGTATTCCCCCCCGGCATGAAGCTGCCGAACAAGTTCATATAGCTCTGGATCGGGTTGAGCAGTGGCAACAACGGAACGTTCTCCGTGATGTTGCCGCCAGGGTTTACCGACGGAATGCTCTGCCTGTCATAGGCGTACGACAGGCACTGCGTCGAGGTCTCCAACGAATCTACGCGCGCATCGCAGATCGTGTTGATGTAGCCCGTGCCGCTCTGTTTAAGGTCCGGCACATGATTCAGCAGGATTTGATCCCAGGACGGGCCTCCAGCGGACGAATCGTCCCCTTCGCCGCCGTTGCGACGAGTGCCCGGCGAGCTGGCTCCGGTGGTGGTGAGAGGCGTGCCCCCTTCGTGACCGCCTCCCCCGGGCCAGCGGAAGCCCATGTTCGATTCCTGACTCAGCCCGTAGAGGACGATCATGTCCTCACGAAGCCCGGCGTCCTCGAAGGGCTTCAAAATGGGTGAAGTCGTGTAGGTGGTGCCGGAGCCTGAGGGCTTGAAATTGTACCTTATGGTGCCGACAGGCCAGTGCAGCATCAAAAAGCGGGGAGGGATGACCTCTCCCATGGCCTCGGCTCGCTCCATGTTGCGAAGCAAGATCTTGAGGCCGACAGCGCCCCCAATACCCGCGAGAAACGAGCGCCGCGCGAATCGATAGCTCCTCATGATTATTGCACTCCTGCCATACGTTGAGTCATGGTCGACGAGCTCGCGACTTTGCGCACGAGCTCCGGGAAGGTCCCGTTCGTAGTTGCGAGCTGGGCCGCGAGGTTTTGCGTCGCGCAAGAGGTCACCGTGGGTGCCCCTTCGGCGAGCGCCGCGCTCAACATGCTCTTGGTAAGACACGCAGCGAAGCGGCCACTTTCCGCCACCTTCTGGGCCAGGTCTACGGCGTTGACGACTACTGTGCTTCCGAGGGCTTCAGGCAGCGTGAAGGACGTATCGATGACCCTACCCTGTGGATCTTCGGTACGATAGCGCCCGGCCAGGTCATAGTTTTCGAGCACGACGCCGTAGGCATCGAAAAGCATGTGACAGCCCGAGCAGCCCGGCGTTGTCGCGCGGAACTCCGCAAACTCCTTTTCGGTGGAGTCTGCGAACATCTCCTTCGCTTCGTCCACTATGTTGGTCAAAGTATCCGGGAATCCCGGGTTGTCGTTGCATAAGATCGCCGCATTGACGGCAAGACCGCGCCCCACGACCGACTCTCCATCGGGGCGGGTCACTGCCGTGAGGAAGGCCGCCTGTGTCAAGATGCCCGATCTCGTTTCCGGCAACTGAGCGGGCTGAAACATGTCGAGCGTGGCGCCAGCCGGTGGAGCGATGCCGTAAAGCTCGGCCAGAGTCGTGTTGACCATGGTCGAGCGAGTCAACAACATGTCGTTGACGTGCTGCCCGTTCCACAGCTGATTCTGGAGGAACAACTCGGACTCGGTCAGCATCGAAGCCTTGTGCGCGGTCGTGAGATCACCAACACCAGCATCCACGACGATACCCAACACCCTCGGTAGGTTGAAGAGCGCCAACATGGCGCTTTGAAGATTGGCGCGCGCTTCGGGAGTGGCTAACAAACGCACCACCTCTGCGTCGATGCCTTCTGGAGTCGCCAGCGCACCCGAGGCGGCTGCATCGAGCAGCGGTTGGTCCGGCGGTGCGTTCGTCAAGAAGAACGAGAGCAGGCTGGCCATCTCGTATCCCGTGAGCGGCCCCGCCATTTCCGAGCTGTCGCCATACTCCGTCCGATACAAGTAGGCCGGCGACGACATCACCGCGTAGACGCCATACCGCACTCCTTCTTGTATCGTCCCGCCGCCGGCGACGACGCCACTGTAAACTTGCGTCAGCCGAGCTTGTTCGTTAGCGGTTAGCGGCCTGCGATACGCGCGCTGAGCAAAGCCGTTCAGCCACTCCTGCGCACACGAGTCGCTCGGCGCATCGGTGCACTGGGTCACGGTAGCGAAGTTGTCGAACACATAGCTGCCACCGCTCTGAGCGATGTTGTCGTTCTGTTGCCAGACCGCCGCCGTGATGCTGCGGCCTTCGCGGGGGTTCAGTAGCGGCGGAAAAGTGCGCTCGTCCGGGCGTTGAATGGCAAAGTCCGCGATGATTTGGTCCGCGAACTGCTGGCCCAAGAGCTGAGCGGCGGCACTGGCCTGCTGGGGCCACGTCAAGCGCACCAAGCGTTTGGCCTCCGTGATGTTGCTCTCTTCTAGTGTGCAGTCCGTGGGCACCATCGTGGTCCCTCCCGTAGCGGCACCCGTCGTGGATGTGGCAGCGCTGCCATCAACACCGGTGGCGCCGCCGACACCTCCAGTGGTCGTGGCTGCGTTCGTTGTGGTTGCGGTTCCACCCGCCCACGACGAGTTGGGCGCGATTTGGTTCGGGTCGTTGGTACAAGCCAACGCCAGCCCGAAAACGCCGAAAACAGCCATGCGGGGACTCGCAAGCTGCCAGCGATCAGAAGACAAACACATACCAATCCCTCACGGCTGGAAGTCCGGGTGCCGAGCCTTTCACGTTGCAATGGTCGAACGGCGCTAGCTCGAGCTTTCGAATTTCGCTCGCGGCGGACCCCCTTCTCGAAGTCCAGACGAACTGGCGCCTGAGTCAACCTGTGGGCTACTCGGTGTTCACGAAGACACACCCCAGGTGGGGTGGGGTTCCCGAGATCAGCGGTTCAGCCGCACGACACGCGGCACGTGCCGTCGATGCAGGCACCTTCTTCACAGGAGTCGTCGTCGGTGCACAGCAGCAGGCAGGCGTGCTCGACGACTTCGCAGCCGTCGGCCGGGCCGCACTGCACGCATCGCGTGCCTGCTACGCTGTTGGGCGGGCAGTCCTCGGGACAGCTGAGCTTCGTACACGCGAGCTCGCCGTTCAGGCAGCTGCAAGTATTGCAACTGAATGGGTCGTCGATGTCCGAGGCTCCACTTTCGTAGACAATGCCGCCCACCATACAGCCGACAGCACTCGAATTGCCCGGGGCGTCGAAGCGCGTTTCGCAGCGACCCTCGGCCGTGCAATAGCCGCTCGTCGCCTCGCCGCACGCGCCACATACGACATTGGCGGAGCACCCTAGCAAGTCGTAGCGTTCTTGAGCCTCTCGGACGGCGGCGATGGCGGCGGCATTGTCGGAGTTCGCGAAGGTCCCGCAGGTGCACACGAGCCCCTCCGTGATGAGCTGTGAGCACTGATCGCTCGCCTGTGGATCGCAGGTCTTCGCAGCGTCGATGGCCTGCCGATAGTCCTCCTCCACTTCTTGGCAGCTATCGCACGAGATCTGGGTGCAGCTGACAACGCCATCTTGTTCGCAGGAGCACGTGTTGCAGCCATCGCTGGCATTGAACCTTGCTCCCACTTCGTACGAGACGCCTTCATGAACGCAGAGGGGCGTGGAGCAGGACGACCGCGTGCACGCGACCTTGCCATCGTTGCATGTGCAGGTGTTGCAGCTGTTGCCCGCCGGAAATGATTCGCCATCGGCGTAACGAGCTCCGTCGTACTCGCAACCGCTACCATTGCCGGTGAAGACGCCGCCGCAAGCGCCGAGCAGCCAGGCGCTGATGGCCAGCGCCACACCGGATTGCAGGCACCGCAAGGCTTGGGTCACTCCCGGCGTCTAAAAGCAAGCAGCGAGCCAGGTGAAAGTCTCTGGATTTCTGTGCATTTTTGCGAATCGAGCTGCCGCGAAGCGGCACACCCTTGGCACACTTCGAGATCGCTGTGTCGCGTATTTTCAGCCCTTGGCCACC
The DNA here is from genome assembly GCA_965651135.1 of uncultured Myxococcales bacterium. Classification (GTDB taxonomy): domain Bacteria; phylum Myxococcota_A; class Polyangia; order Polyangiales; family Polyangiaceae; genus JAICQQ01. The sequence continues at coordinate 32,867 of CBFGRJ010000013.1, read as the reverse complement.
AGGGCATCGTAAACCGCGCGCCGGAAGCTTCTGTGCAGGCCTATGCGGTCGAAGGGGATCAGCTGGACCATCAGCACCGCAATGAGCTGGTTTTTGGGATCGACCCAGAACAGGGTGCTGTCGCGCCCATCCCAAAAGAACTCTCCCACCTCGCCGGGATTCTCGTTTTCGTCCACCGGCGGGCGTAGGCGCACGGCGAAGTCGATGCCGAAGCCGACCTGGCCTTTGCCCGGCAGCCAGGAGCGATCGGTGATTGATTCATCGAGGTGGTTGGTGGCCATGAGGCGCACCGTCTCCGGCTTCAGCACGCGCACGCCCTCGAGCTGGCCCTCGCCGAGCAGCATGCGCGCGAATCTGGCGTAGTCGTCGATGGTCGAGGTCCAGCCCGAGCCTCCCGGATCCATAGGCCACTGCTTGGAGCTGAAGGCGAATGCCTCCTCGTCGGGCGTGCGCGTGAGCACGCCCTCGTTGCTCAGCTGATACTCGGCCGCGCGCCGCCGATGGCGCGCGGGCTCGACATAAAAGGATGTCTCCGACATGCCGAGCGGTTCGAGGATGTGCTGCTTTGCGTACTCTTCGTAGGGTATGCTGGACAGTTTTTCGACGAGTCGGGCCTGCACGTCGACGGCTGCGCTGTAGCGCCACTTCTCGCCCGGGTGATAGCCGAGCGGCAAGCTCCCGAGCCGTTCCGATAGCTCGCTGAGCGTGTGGTTCCAGTCGAAAGGGTTCGCCTTCTCGATCATCCGCGCGAGCGCTGGCTTGTCCGCGCTGCCGAAGCCTGCCGTGTGCCGCGTGATGTCTCGCACCGTGATCGGACGGCGTGCCGCTTCGACGATGGGCTTCCCCGTAGCGTCTTCTCCGACGTACACGTTCATGTCGCTGAACTCGGGCAGGTGCTTGGACAAAGGGTCGTCGAGTTGGAACAGACCCTGCTCGTAGAGTTGCATGAGAGCGACTCCAGTGATGGGTTTGCTCATCGAGTAGATCTGGATCAGCGTATCGCGGCGCATGGGACGCTAGGCTTCCCGATCGGCGAAACCGAACGCGCCGTAGTAGACTTCGTGCCCGTCCTTGAAGACGAGGGCTTCCGCACCAGCGATCTGACCGCGCTCGACGAAACCCGAGAGCGCCGCGTCGATCACGGCCCCGTTGATGCGGGGTGTGGCAACCTTTGGTGGATCTTGCGAGGGTGGTGCAACAGGTGGTGGCAGCGCGGTCGACGTCGTGCTCTGCGCCCCGCTACAAGCAGCCAGCGACAGCGCGACGGCGACTAGGGCGGTAGCGGGTGACGAGCGCGCCCAGCCGTTCTTGATTGATGCCCCGAGGTTCATGATCGCGACGGACCATACACGCCTTTGGCTTTGGTGGGGAGCCGTGGAGAATTTCGTGCTACCCAGCGTTTGTCGTGGGCATGCGCGATTGGCTACCGAACTCATGCCGGCTGGTTCAGGCCGGCTTCTGGAGCGCGTTGCTCTTGATGATTGGGGAGCGCGCGCTGCTCGAGGGTACGGAGTCGTTGCAGTCTTCCCTAGTGACGCTCTGGCTGTGGCTGCCGCTGCTATTGGTCTGCCAGTGGTTTCCGTACACGGTGGCGGTCCTAGTCGTCATGCACGTTACCCGTCTCGTGATCGCGCGCAGCGCCAAGTTCGGACGCGGGCGAAAGCTTCTGACCTGGGTCGCGCTCGGGAGCCCTCTCGTCGTCTACGCAGTTCTGCTCGGCTGGTACACGTTCAGCGGTTCTCAGGCTCGACATCTGTGGTATCGACCCATCGGCGTGGCGCTGCTGCCCCTCCTCATCAGTGGGGCGTTGTTGCTACCCTTTCTGCTCTATCTCGATGCGATGAGGGGGCGCCGCCGCTCGCTAAGTCCAGCGCTGCTCGTGGCAGGTACGGCCGCGAGCTTGGCGCTGAACCGGTTCGTGCTGCCCGACGAGTACGAGCCGCTGCACGTCATGCTCGCTCTCTTCGCGCTGCTCTGCGCCTCGAGCTTCGGTGCCCTTTGCCCTCGCTGGTGGAACCCGACTCGCAGGACACGTTGGGCTGCTGTATGGTTGGGGTTGGCGCTGGCTGCCACCTTCGCGGGGACGTTGGTGGTCAGTCGCAGTCATGTGCTTTCGTTTCTGGTCTACGGTAAGGCGGTCGGCACGCGCTATCTGGCGGCTCGCCTCGATTGGGACACCGGGAACGCCCCGGTAACGGCCACGAGCCCGCGCCTGAAACCCGACCTGAGTGCGAACTCCGCTGCGGCCGCCAAGGCCAGAGCGAGCCGCGCCGCCGCACAAGCTCCGCATATCATTGTCTTTTCCATCGACAATGTGCAGGCCGATCATGTGGGCAGCCAAGGTTACACGAGACACCCGACGACTCCGAACATCGACGCTCTGGCGCGCGAGGGCATGCTGTTCGAGCGCGCCTATTCGTGGTTCCCGAGAACACGCATGTTCCTTACGAGTATGCTGCTCGGCCGGGCGGTGCCTCGCTTCACCGAGCACGAGTTCGCGCGGAAGTTCCGAGACAAATCGCTGACTCGCCTGCTCCAGAAACGCGGCTACCACGTGCTGCTCAAGGGGTGGTTCGACGAAGCGCGCCACTTCGAACCCGACGGCTACGGTGTGCATACCTGGATGCCGCCTTCCGCCGAGGACGCGCGGCAAAGGCTTCGCCGCCAACCGCACGTGCCCATGGCGCGCAACTACCGAACCATCGAGCGGCATTTCAAACGCGCCCGACGGCGCAACGCTCCGGTGTTCGCATGGATGCATTTTCTACGCCCACACCCTTACAAGGGTAGGTTCTACGGTGACCCGAAGCGTGGTTTCGGAAGCAGGGCCGTGGACATCTACGACAGTGCGGTGGCGGTCGCCGACGCTTACCTGGCGGAGCTGCGCGCCCTGGCGCGGAAGCATCTGGAGTCCGACAGACCCGTGTATTGGTTCGTCATGAGCGATCACGGCACGGGCTTCAGTAGCGTCGGCGGAGAGGTACGCCTGCAAGAGGGGCGCAACGTCGCGGAGAGTTTCGTCCGAGTTCCCTTGATCGTCGCAGGGCCCGGTGTGCAGCGAGGGCGCACCCAGTCGTTGGTCAGCGCCTCGATCGACACCGCAGCTACCATTCTCGACTTGGTCGGAGTCGAGCCGCCCGCGAGCTACGACGGCGTCAGTCTAATGCCCGTCCTCGCGGGTGACTCGAGCCCCTCGGCGGAGGCCAGCCGCGCCGTGTACCTCAACTACTACGGTTGGCACGGCATGGTGCACGGCGTCCACAAGCTCGTCATGTACAAGGGAGGCGTGTCGCTCGTGAATCTTCACGACGATCCGCTGGAACGGCGCAACATCGCCGACCAGGAGCCCGAGCTCGTGCGCCAACTCAAGGCGCTCACGGTGGGCGAGACAAGCCGCATTCAGCGTGCCTTTGCCGAACAATAACGGCGCGCGTCGCTCCAGCCACTTCTTTCGTTTTGCTTCCGCGCCGCGTTGGCAGGTTCAGGCCCAGGGCGGCACAGCCTGGCACATCGGACGCTGTCTCGCGTCTGAGGCTTTGCGACGAATGTCAGCGTTTCCGTCCTGCGGCGCCTTTTGGATAAGGCACGAGTCGCTGGAACGCGACCTGCTATCTCCATGTTCATGCTGCAAAGAATGCGACTAACACACCACTTATTCACGGGCTTGCCTACCGGGTTCGTCGTGATCGCCACCGCCACACGCGCGCACACGATGTGCGATTTTCAGGAAGGCTGTCGAACCGACGCGGACTGCGGGCATGGTTTCGAATGTGTACACGGACAGGGATCGGACCAGGCCGTGTACACGGGCAACTGCGGCGACGGCGCGTGCGACAATGCAGAAACCGAGGCCGAGTGCCCCGAAGACTGCACCGGTTACTCGCACTGCAGGCCGGCCAGTTGTGAAGACGACTCTCAGTGCGCCGTTCGATGCCGGCTACCGTTGTCGCTCACGACCGGGTAACGACGCGAACGTGTGCAGTCGGGGGGAGTTCGACTGTTGCGAGACCGATGCAGACTGCCCCCGCCACACGTTTTGCGTGATCGTCAGCGATGGCACCGAGCACCTCGGCGCTGCCGGGGCTGCCAGCGCTCGCAGCGTCGGCTATTGCGAGGTGGGTGATGGCACCTTCGAGACCCTAACCGCTGGCAGCAGCGCCTCGAGCACTACTGGCAGCGGCGGCACGCGTTCGAGCTCCGACAGCGGAAGCGAAACCGCCTCCGACGACAAAGGGGTGGGCGGGTGCAACATCGCTTTCGAAGTGTCCGGAGGGCTACGAATGTTACGACGCCGAGGGTGATGTCAACTACTAACGCCGGGCGCAGGACTCAGACGTTCAGGCTGGCCTCGAGCGGTTTCTCGAGATCGCGAAAGCTCGACCGCCACCGTGTGGTCGCGTGGCAGGGCGGGCGTTCTGGGAAGTGGTGCCCAAGCATTTGTTCGATACTACCGATGGCGCCGAGCGGCTGCTCGATCACGTCATCGCCACCAACTCCAGTAGCCTGTCCGGCAGCCCGCTCGTGTACAACACGGTGGTTTCGGGAGAGGCTCTCACGATCAATCCTGACTACCCGAACGGCCCTCCGTTTCTGGCCATCGACGGTAGTGCCCCCACCAACTTGCACCATACCGGGCCTTCGCAGACCGCCAACTTCCCTCTCATCGACGTGCGTCAGGTCGACGCCAGCTACCAGTTGACCAATGTCCACTACGCTTGTGGCACCGGTGACGGCAGGCTTATCGTGTACAGTCCCACTCTGGACCAACAGCTGGTGATCGACTCGACGGACTCGCAAAATCCACTGCGAAACGAGGCCGGAACCCTGATCAACCCGTGCCCGGGTCTGCTGGGCATCCCCTCACCCTAGTGTCGCGGGCGGCTGGAGGAGTGGCGCTATGGCTACGGCTCGCCGAGCGCCTCACGCGTGAGCTGCACGGTGCCGCTCACATGACAAGAAGACTTTCAGGTGACCCCTTGGCGAGGATCGTTAACGATAGGTTAACGTGAGTTCCTTGGTCGATTGTCTTGTGAGCGTTCACATAGGCGAGCATCGTGAGGCAATAACGCCACGGTCACGATCAGACGTCCGCTAACGAACCGCTCTCACACTGATTCGCACCAAGTCCGTTGACGCGTAGGCGCGGATTGTGTAGCAGTAAGGGGCCTCGATCACGAAAGGGGGCTCAGGGGCGGACTGTTTTCGCCCGATGGGTCCTACACCTGAGCAAGACGCTCACACACAAAAGGGAGGAAGCATGAAGCGACAATACTTCGTATCTGCAGCAGCACTGGCCGTTGGCCTTTTCTCTGGGCCCGGCGCTGAAGCCGTCGACGGGCACATTTTTCACGGGTCAATGTGCGGATCGATCCAACCATCCTCGACTCCGTACGACGACGGAGTCTATCGCGAAGCCCTGGGCCTGCGCGTGGATGAGGATGACCAGAATGGGTTCGCGGCCTTTATCTCGTGCCCGATCATTCGCGACGAGACAAACAACACCAACGGGATCTCGGATCTGGAGGTGCGCGTCGACCATAACGGTGCTGGGTCCATGAGCTGCCAGGGAATGACTTTCGACGCTTTCGGTAACACGCTGAAAGGTGTCTTGAAAACGGCACCTGTCGGAAACAACAAGGTGCTGGACTTTGGCAACGCCATCAACATCAGTGCGACCAAGGGGCCCTATTACGTGTCTTGCACCATGACTGGGGGCGACACAATCCATAGCCTCTTCTTGCAGGAATACTAAGAGTGGCGGGAGGGTTGCCCTGGAAGCGGGGGCTCGGCTATTTGGCCCTGCCCCTGCTCGGTGCGGCCGCGGCAGCAGGCTACCTTCAGACCTCCGCGAGCGCAGCGAGCTCGAAGTCGCAACTCGAGATGGAGAAGCGGTTGGCCCAGCTCGAGCGACAGGCTAGCGCTGACCGTCGGCAATTGGCAGCGCTTCGCGGCGAGTCGCGGCGGGCTGGCGCGGCGCAAGCAAACGAACCCATCGACTCGCCTGCCGCAGTCGCAAGCGGATCAGCGAACGAAGACAACGAAGACACCGAGGGCTCGGCAAGCTCGACAGGTGCCGATGCGTACACCTTCGAAAGGCAGGAGGAGTTCTTTCGTGGCTACTTCGAAGAGCTCGACGCTTTGCAGAAGTTGGAAACGAGGGACAATCGCTGGGCGACGGAAGCCGAAGCCCAGGCACGCCAGGTGCTTCAGGAGGCACACTTCAAAGGCTCCCAGTTGGAAAGCGCCGAATGCCGAGAGACGCTTTGTCGTTTCGTCGTCACTCATGACAGCGAGAGCGCGCGCAGTCGGTTCGGGATGATGTTCTTGAACGTCATGGGACAGCATTTGTCGCAGGCGACGATCCACGGTCCGGTTGGCGCCCGCAAGTCGACCGTCTACGCGTCGCGAGTCGGTCACGAAGTCCCTACTCCGTCGACGCCGCCACACGAATAGTCTGCCGCGCGAGCTCGACGAACTCCCGAGCACGGGGTGAGGGTTCGTGCGACGACAGCAGCGAGCGGCAGGCGCAGCGAGCCGGCGGCGAGGGGTAGGTAGCGAACGCCGACGCGGCGTAGGCGCTGCATCGACTGAGACACCAGCGACACGCCCAAACCGGCGGCAACCAGGCCCAACATCGCGAGCTTGGAGTCCGTTTGCTGGGCAACCGTGTAGGCCACCCGCTCGCGGCGCAGGGCCTCGGCGCACGCCCCTGCCCAGGCAGGCTCGATGTCCGGGCGGACCAGGATGAAGGCTTGGCCATCGAGCTCGCGCCAACCGAGGCGTTTGCGGCGAGCGAGCGGATGTTTTACGCCGACCGCCACCAGCACGCGCTCGCGCACGAGCACGAGCTCGTCGAGGTCGGCCGGGGCGAGCGGTCCGCATCCGATGCCCACTTCGATGCGGCGTGAGCGGAGTGCTTCGGGCATGGCACCGCTCTGCAACTCGACGAGCTCGAGCTGGACGTTGGGGTGCTGGCGGCTGTACGCGGCGACGAGCTTGGGCAACACCTCGTAGGTGGCAGTAGTGGTGTAGCCCACGGTCAGCACTCCGGCCTCCCCATCACCGATGAGGCGCACGTCGCGACAGGTGCGCGCCGCCTCGCTCAACAGATGGCGGGCGCGATGGAGCAAGAACGCGCCGGACTCGGTGAGCTCGACGTGACGGCGGTCGCGCTCGAAGAGCTGAGCGCCCAGCAGCTCTTCGAGCTTTTTGATTTGCATACTGAGCGGCGGCTGCGAGAGGTGCAGGCGCCGCGCCGCGCGTGCGAAGTGCAGTTCTTCAGCCACGGCGATGAACGAGCGCAACAACCGCGGCTCGAGTTGGGAGGCAACATCGCTCATACGAGTTAAGTATCACAGATGCCGCAATTAGTATTGGAGCGAATCACTGGAAGGTCCCATCCTGCGAGCACCCCTCAATCACAAGGAGTGTCCCCATGACTCGTTCCAAGATTACTGATCCCAAGCACCTCGTGATCGAGCGCTACTTCGGCGAGCTTTTCAACGAGGGGCGCGTCGAACTGGTGCCCGAGCTGCTCCACCCCGACTACGTCAACCGTTCGCCGGGTTCACCCGACCTGCCGCGCGGCCGCGAAGGCGTCGTGATCATCGTGCAGGCGCTGCGCGGTGCCTTTCCCGACTTGAACTACCAGATCGAAGACGTCGTGGTCGGCGACCAGGCGGTCGCCGTGCGCACCACCTTGCGCGGCACCCATCGCGGTAGCTTCTTCGGGTTGCCCGCGACCGGCAAACGCGTCGAGGTGTCGCAGATGACCATCGAGCGCTTCGCCGATGGCAAGATCATCGAGCACCATCGCGTCACCGACGAGCTCGCGCTGCGGCAACAGCTGGGTGTCATCACGGCCTAAGCCAGCTCGCTAGCTCGAAAGCGCTCGCGATACGCGGCGGGAGTGACGCCCAGACGGCGAGTGAACAGGCGCCAAAAGGTGCTCTCGTCGCCTATGCCGGTGCGCGCGGTGATCTCCTTCAAGGGCAGCGCGGTCTCCTCCAGCAAGCGGCGCGCCTCCTCCAGGCGCAGGCGCCGCACGAGCGCCGCTGGTGACTCGTCCAAGTGCTCGCGGCAGAGCCGGGTCAGCGTTCGTGCGCTCATGCCCAGGGCGCGCGACAAGCGCTGTACCGAGAGCGGCTCTGCCAGGTGCTCCAGCACGAAGCTGGACAGGTCGCGTAGGCGCGGCGGCTCTTGTTCTTGCCGCTGCAAGGCTCCGCTGAACTGCGCCTGGTTACCGGAGCGGCGCAGGAACAAGACGAGGCGCTTGGCGACGGCCGTGGCCACCTCGTGCCCGTGATCGTGTTCGACGAGGGCCAGCGCGAGGTCGATGCCGGCGGTGACCCCGGCGGACGTCCAGATGTGACCGTCGCGCACGAAAATGCCGGCGTCGACGACCTCCACCTTCGGAAAGCGAGCGCGCAGCTCGTTGAGGAACATCCAGTGCGTCGTTGCGCGGCGCCCATCGAGCACTCCCGCCGCAGCCAAGACGAAACAGCCGGTGCAGATGGACACGAGGCTGGGGATGCGTGCGTTGAAGCGGACGACCCAGCGCACCAGCTCCGTGGTGATCTCAGGCGAGCGACGCACGGGAGCGCCGGCGATCACGAGCACGTCGGGCGGGCGAGGCAAAGTGCGCGGCAGAGGCTGGATGCCGCTCAAGGTCAGGCCGTGGCCCGTGGCGGCCAGCGGCCCACGTGGCCCCAAGATCGAGAGCTCGTATGCGGGGCGGCCGAGCACATCGTTGGTGTGACCGAGCACCTCCCAAGGGCCGGCGATGTTCAAGAGGCCGGTGCCAGGCACGAGCGCGAACCAGATGCGTTTGCTGCGGGTCGACATCGAGAACCCAAGCCTGCGCTGATTGGCGTAATTTGCAAGAACATTGTCCTTTGAGCCAGAAAGCCCGGGCGCTATCCACTGTGTGGAACCTCAAACCAGGGAGCAGTGATGATTCGAATTGGTATCAACGGCTTCGGTAGGATTGGCCGCATGGCGCTGCGGGCCGCGGTGGAACGCACGGACGTGCAGGTCGTCGCGATCAACGATCTGCTCGAGCCCGCACACCTGGCGTATCTGTTGCGCTACGACTCGGTGCACGGCAAGTTCGCCCGCGACCTGCGGGTCGAGCCGGGCGCACTCTGGATCGGGGATCAGAAGGTCCGGGTCAGCTCCGTCAAGGAGCCAGCAGCATTGGCCTGGGGGAAGGTGGGCGCGGACGTCGTCATCGAGTCGACGGGGGTGTTCCTCACCCAAAAGCAAGCCGCGGCGCACTTGGATGCCGGCGCGCGGCGCGTGATCCTCTCGGCGCCTGCGAAAGACGACACCCCCACGTTCGTCTACGGAGTGAACAGCGACCGATACGCCGGTGAGCGTGTGATCTCGGCGGCGTCGTGCACCACGAACTGCCTGGCTCCGGTGGCGAAGGTCGTCCACGACACGTTTGGGCTCGCGCGCGGGCTGATGACCACGGTTCACGCGACGACGGCCACGCAGAAGACGGTCGACGGCGTCTCGGGCAAGGACTGGCGCTTCGGTAGAGGCATCCTGGACAACATCATCCCGGCCGCGACGGGCGCGGCGCGCGCCGTCACCAAGGTGCTGCCCGCCCTCGAAGGAAAGCTCACCGGCATGTCGTTCCGGGTCCCCGTCTCGAACGTCTCGGTGGTCGATCTAACCTGCCAGCTCGAGCGCCCGGCTAGCTACGCAGAGATCTGCGCCGCCATGAAGAGCGCCGCCGAAGGTCCTCTGCGCGGCGTGCTCGCCTACACCGAGGACGAGGTCGTCTCCAGCGACCTGAAAAGCGAAGCCTGCACCTCCATCTTCGATGCCAAGGCCGGCATCCAGCTCGACCCCACCTTCGTCAAGCTGATCGCTTGGTACGACAACGAATGGGGCTACTCGAGCAAGCTGCTCGACTTGGCTGTGCACATGCACGGGTAGGAATGGCGGAGGGCAACAGCCTGCCATCAGGCGCGCTCGGGCGCTGTTTACGGGTCGCACACCGCTTCTTCGTCGCCGCCGCTGACGGCGTAGCTGCCGATGTTTTCCTCGCCAATCAGGTCGCGCAGGCGGTCGGCCTCACAATGGGGTAGTAGGGTGTTGGTCCAGAAGATCAGGCTGTCGTCCACCACCTCCAGAGAATGGAGCCCGCGGATGTCGGTGAGGGCGTAGTTGGATTGCACGAAGATCTTACCGGCGTGCGTGAGGCCTTCGAAGCCATCCAGTGAGGTGAGGCTCGGATTGAGAGTGATCTCGACTTCGTCGATTGTTTTGACTGAGTTCAGCCCTTCGAAGCTTTCAAGACGCTCGTTACCGAAGACGGTTAGCGTGCCGACCTCCTGCAAGTTTTCGAGCCCTGCCAAAGTCATGAGTTCATCGTTGCTCGTCAATCGAAGCGCGTCGAGACGTGTCACCTCCAGACCGGCGAGGTCAGTCAGCGTAGTGCCTCCCAGGCTCAAGTTCTTGATTTGAGAAACGCGCGAAAAACTGCTCAGGCTCTCGAGCTTCGGTACGCCAACTAACGCCAAGCGTGCGACGTCCCTCAGCTTCGCAAAGTGCAAGCTCTCCAATTTATCTCCAGACAGATCAATGGCCATCGCTGACTCGAGAGCGTCGAGACGCACCTCGACCAGTGAGGGCAAGCCTATCACGACCAGCTCATCGAGCTGCGTCAGGGCATCGAATCGGATCTCCTCGATAGGTGAGCCCGCCACACATCCACCACCTTCGCCGTCACACTTGGGCTGGATGTGGATTGAACTCACCGCTTGGAGATTCGTGAGGGCAGAGATCTGGGAAAGTGCAACGTTCCCGTGGCAGCTAGAGACGTGCGGCCTGTTGCAAAAGCCGCCGAGATACAGCGACCCCTCGATCGTTTGCAATTGCTCCAGGCCGGTGAAGTCGCGCAGGGCCTCCGTCTCGTACACTCCCAGATCGCCCTCGATGTGGGAGAGACACGCAAGAGGGGACAGGTCCGTGACGCTGCCGGTAACGTAAAGCGAGGCCTTGATTGTGTGTACACCCCGAAGAGCTTCCACGTCTGCCTGGGTCTTCAACTGGATTTCCTCGACCCCGGATCTCACGAGCATGCACTCTTGGGAACTGTTTCCCCCACCGCCGGCGCCACCAGACACGGCTCCGTTGTCGGTACCGCCGGCGCCATCAGACGCGGCTCCGTTGTCGGTACCGCCGGCGCCATCAGACGCGGCTCCGTCGTCGTTGGCGCGAGCGTCATCAGACGCGGCTCCGTCGTCGGTATCGCTGGTTCTGCTGATTCTTCCGCACGCGACAAGCAATACGGGCGCCAAGATCAAGTAACGAAAATTCATCGTTTCGATGGTAGTCAGATTGAAGCCATCAATCCAAGCGTTGTACACAGATTGATCGAGCCCGCGTCAGCACTGACGCACCGCGGAGCCAAGCCGCTGAAAAAATGGCGTGTCGTGGCTGCGGCGCAGTCTTTGCACGGGCGTGCGACGTGTTCGAAAAGCTGCTGTCACGATGAACGCGCTCGCCCGCATATTTCGAGGTTTGCCGAGCATGGTTCCGCTCGGTGTCATCACCGTTGCGGTGGTGCTTGCTTGGGGCAGGTTCTACCAAACGATTGGGGAGGTCGTGTGCGATGTGGCGGGTGCCTTGGGCTCAGGGGCTGCGTGCGCGCCGGGCGACATTCCGGACTTGTCGGCTCTTTTGTCCGGAGAAGGACTGCCGAATGGCGACGGCCCCGGATCGGTGCGTTGCCTCAGCGCTGCAAGCCGGAGCGATCCCGAGTGTGCCGAAGAATTCGTCGTGCGGCTCCAGGCGCAGGGCAGCGGTCTTCAGAAATCAGTCACGATCAGGCAGAAAACGCCGGTCACCGCAACGCAGGCCATCCAAGGCTTGGCGGAGCTGAAAGAAAGCCTCACGCGAGCCGAGTTGGCGCTCAGAGACGAGGCGCTGCGCAAGGCCGAAGCGTGGATTCGAGCCGCAGCCCTAGCCGGCGGAGTCGGGCCACCCGGAAAAAGCGGTTTTACCAATCGAGGCGTCAGAGGTAGCGTCGCGCGCATCGACGTCGAAGTCCTGAGGGGGACGAATTTGGTTCCGCCATGATCTCACCGACTCACGCAGACAAACGCCGCTCGTTTGCCGTGCGCTTCGACGCATGGCTGGCTCGTGAAGCGCTTCCTCGCCTGCCCGAGTGGTTCATGACTCCCTTCGCCGAAGATAGCAATATTGCCTCCTTCTTGGACCAGGCAAACGCTCGCTGCATGCGCGTCGAGGAGGCCGAGCCTGGAGATCTCGAGCTCGACCACTTTTTCGCCGATGCAGCCGACAAAAGTCAGCGCCGGGAGCTCTTTTTGCGCACGCGCAACACCCACGAACGCGTGGAGCTCATCGGCCAGGTGTATCGCTGGTGGTTCTTCGAGCGGCTATCCGAATCGGAGCTCGACGAGCGGCTCACGGCCATGGAGGGATCGGCATGAGGGCCTACCTCGCTTCACCGCGGGTACACCTGAGCCTGACGCTCGGGTCACTGCTGGCCGCTCTGGGCTGTGAGCCCGGCGGGTCCTCCCTCGGTCGGTATGCCATTTCGGTGTGGGTCACGACCGATCCAGAGATGCCGCTCGGCTCGGTGGCCATTGCGCGAGACGGCAGCGTGTTGGGAAAGACGGACCAACACGGCCACGCTGCGCTCGAGCTTGTCGGCCGCGAAGGAGACGTGGCGACACTGAACGTGCGCTGTCCCGAAGATCATACCCCTAAAAGCGTGCCGCTCAGCGTTCCTCTGCGCTCGCTCCAGAGCAAAGACCGCACCCCGAGCTATCGGGTAGCCTGCCATCCGACGCTGCGCACCGTAGTCGTGGTCGTCCGCGCCGAACGCGGCGCCAACTTGCCGGTATTGCACTTGGGCAAGGAAGTGGCGCGCACGGACGAATCCGGCACGGCCCACGTGCAGCTGAAGCTCCCCCCTGGCGAGCGCTTCGAGCTCACGCTGAGCACGGTTGAAGAAGGGGCCGAGTCACTGATTCCTCAGAATCCGACGGAGCTTTTCGTGGTCCCAGACCGTGACGAAGCCCTGTTCTTCCGGCAGCAATTCCAGCGCAAGTCACGTCCCACTGCGCGAGGACACCGCAGACTGCCGCAGGCATTCTGAAACCGGTCGATCCGCTGCGTCGGCCATGACGCTGTCATGGCTACCGGCCGCGACCACGGTGGCGGAAGCGAGGCCTCCAACGCCCGCGATACCCCCGCCGTTGCAGTGAATTCCGGGCTCTGGCCCAGCATGGTTCGGCTGGCACGGCGGCTGCTTATGGGGTCGGTGCTCGCCCGAAATGAAACCGAGTCAACGGCTGGCTTTGGTCACACTCGAGCGAGCACGGAGAATGCCATGAATCGCAGGAAGCACTGGACTGAGTTGGTACGAGATAGCCGCGGCGCAACGATGGTCGAATACATCGTGATCGTCGCCCTGATCCTCATCGTCGCGCTCGAGGCGTGGCAGCGGCTAGGCGAAAACGTCAACACCAAGACTGGAGAGGCAGCGGACGCTCTTCAATAGCCCGACCGGGCGAGAGTCGTTTCCGGAGCAAGCCATGGTTCGTCGTGCTCTCCTCGTAGCACTCTTTTGTGCCGTAGCCGCCGTTTGTCTCCTCTTCTTGTACGTCAAGCGATACGAACAAGAGGCTTCGGGTGGAGCGCCTGTGAGCGTGCTCGTCGCGCTGAAGCCATTGGACCGAGGGGCTCCGATCACCGAAGAGGCGATTGGCGTCCGAAACATTCCTCAGGCTTACGTAGAAGACCGAGCGATTCGTGCCTCCGAGAAGAGCAAGATCTTGGGTGTACGAGTCGGTGGATTGGTCCAAGCGCAGCAAACGCTGATGTGGACCGACCTGGCGGTCGCCAGTGAGGAGCGGAGGGAGCTCAGCACGCTCGTGCAGCCGGGTCGGCGTGCGGCAACCATCCGCGTGCGCAACGACGCCATGGGGAGCCTGGTACTGCCCGGTGACTCCGTGGACGTGATCGCCGTTAGTGGTGGAGCAGGTGGCTCGGCTGACAAACGCACGGCGTCGGTGTTGCTACAGCACGTGCTGGTGCTCGCCGTGGGGCGCTCTCTGACCGCCGAAGCGATCGATCCTGGGGCGCACTCCGCTGCTTTCGGCGATCTGACATTGAGCGTGACGCTGCCTGAGGCCCAGCTTTTGGCCCTGGCTGCGGAGCGAGGAATGCTGTCGGTAGTGGTTCGCAGCTCCGAAGACACACAGACGACGGACCGGCTGCCGGACGTCACGTTGGGCAACGGCAATGGCGAGCACACGGGGCGTACGCTGTTGTCAAAAACCGTCCCGACCGAGCTGCCCGCGATCGGCACGGTTCGTCCATGAAGTGCAGGGGCTTCTCAGTGAGCGCCGCGATCGGGCTGGCCCTAGGCTCATGGCTGCCACCTGGAGACGCAGAGGCACAGGAAGAAGCTCCACCCGCCGCTGCGACCCAAGAACAAAGCCTATTTCTCGCGATCGGTGAGACCCGCATGTTGTCGGCTCGAGGAGTTCGTAACTACTCCTTGGTTTTGCCTGACGTGGTCGATGCTCGGATCACGCCGGATGGCTCGCAGTTCGTCATCGTCGGCAAACAACCGGGCTCTACGAGCCTGCTCTTGATTCACGATGACGGTTCCCGCACGACTTACGACATCCGCGTCACTGCCCGCTCCGAAGCATCGGTGAAGCGCGAGCTCGAGCAATTGCTCCAGGGGCAACCTGGAGTTCAGTACCGCCGCATCGGTGGGCGCTTCTTTCTCGAGGGCAGCGTGGGATCGGAAGCCGAGTTGAAACGCCTGCAGCAGTTGGCCATGCTCTACCCGGGGCAGGTGGAAAATCTGGTGACCATTGGTGGTGGCACCTCGGCCGACCGCAGCCTGTTGGTCCGAATCGATTTCTTCTTCGTGCAGTACGACAAAAGCTCGAGCTATGCGGTGGGCTTGGCCTGGCCTTCCTCCATTGGCGGGGTGGGAGTAGTCGAGAACGACCTGACTTACGACTTCATTGCGGGCACTACCACTACGGCGCAAGCGAGTGTCGTCGATCAACCACTGCCGCGTTTGGACATTGCCTCGAATCGCGGGTGGGCGAAGGTGCTCAGGCAAGCCTCGGTGCTCACCGCAAACGGCATGGAAGCCAGCTTCGACAGTGGAGGTGAGCAGAACTTCTCGGTCAACACGGGGCTGACCATCGGCCTACAACAAATCACGTTCGGCACCGTGGTCAAGGTGTTGCCGCGCTACGATTCCAAGACAGGACTTGTCGAGCTGCGGATCGTCTCCGATGTCTCCGATCTCACTGCAGCGGCAGCCGGCAATCTGCCGGGGCGCACGTTCGCTCGGCTGACCACCAATGTGCGCTTGAAACTCGGGCAAGGCCTGGTGCTTTCGGGCCTCAATTCACGGACGCAGACGCACGCGATCGATGGGCTCCCTCTGCTCAGCGAAATCCCCATCTTGGGTTTCTTCTTCGGTTCGCGAACCAATCGCAAAACGGAAACCGAGAACGCCATGTTCGTTATCCCGAGCGTTGTCGAAAGTGTGCCGCATTCTTCCATCGGCATGATCCGTACGGCTCTCGAGCAGTACGAAGCCTTCGATGGTGACTTGGAAGAAGTCAGGCCCTTCGACGAGACTCCCCCTTCGGCGCGATGAACGGAGCTACTCGTGACGATTGAAGTGACCATAGCCTCCGAACGAGGTCTAGAGCGCAAGCAGGTTTTGCCAGGCGTTGGACCCATCGTCATCGGCCGTGAGAGCGACGCCACGATCGTCCTTCCGAGCAAGCAGGTGTCACGCCAGCACGCTACCGTGTGGGTAGCGCCTCCGCTGCTGCAGGTGCAAGACGCGTCCACGAATGGCACTTTGGTCGGCGATCGTCTCTTGCTTCGTGAGCGGGCCGAGGTGCCCATGGACACGCCCATCGTCGTGGCATCGTTTGCGCTGCTCTTCCGTGAGCAAGCAACGCCGAATCTGTCCGGTGACGCTCCGATGCCGCAAGCGACCCCCACACCTAGCGCGTCGTCTAGTGCTACGCCGGCGCTTCAAGCCCCAGCCGCATCTGCCGAGGCGCACACGACCGTGTCGAACGGCAGTGCGGCGCCCATCGAGCTGCGGCGCGAAATCCACAAAGCCCTGTTGGAGCACCTGGATCTCGCCACCATCGATCCTTCCCAGCTCGACGAGTCGGCGCTTCGTCCCAAGGTGATCGGCGCATTGAGGCGCATCGTCGGTCAGCTCGCGGAGCGATTGCCTCCTGCTACTGACCTCGACGGCTTGATCGGTGAGCTGACGGATGAGGCCGTCGGTCTGGGCCCGCTCGAGCGCCTGCTGGCTGACCCCAGCATCAGCGAGGTGATGGTGGTCGATGCGGCAACCATTTTCGTCGAGCGCGACGGCGTTCTGACGCTGAGCGACGCGCGCTTCACGGACGATGACCGGGTGCGCAGTGTCATCGAACGCATCGTGACGCCGTTGGGCCGCCGCATCGATGAGTCTTCTCCGCTGGTCGATGCGCGCCTCCGCGATGGCTCGCGCGTCAATGCCGTGATTCGGCCCATTGCGCTCAGGGGCGCGTGCATCACGATTCGAAAGTTCGCTCGTACGCCACTCGATATGGCGCGGCTCGTCGCGCTGCAAACTCTCGACGAACGCATGGGGCGCTTTCTCGAGCGGGCGGTGAAAGCCAAGAAGAACATCGTGATTTCGGGTGGCACGGGCAGCGGAAAAACGACTCTGCTCAATGTGTTGTCGGCGTCGATCCCCGCCGAAGAGCGCATCGTCACCGTCGAGGATGCGGCGGAGCTGCAGCTGGGACAGCCGCATGTGGTCTCCTTGGAGACTCGACCAGCTAACTTGGAAGGGCGCGGTGAGTACACCATTCGGGACCTGGTTAAAAACGCACTGCGGATGCGTCCCGACCGCATCGTGGTGGGTGAGTGTCGCGGCGCCGAAGCGCTCGACATGCTGCAGGCCATGAACACCGGCCACGATGGCTCCCTCACGACCACGCACGCCAATTCGCCCAGAGAAGCCGTCGCCCGCCTGGAAACGCTGGTGCTCATGGCGGGCTTAGAGCTGCCCGTGCGCGCCATTCGCGAGCAGATCGCTGCAAGTGTACACCTCATCGTTCAGCAGAGTCGCCTGCCCGATGGTAGCCGCAAGGTTACGTCCATCACCGAGGTTACGGGTATCGACGAGGACGGCGAGGTGCAGCTGTGCCCCATCTTCGAGTTCGACCGCACCGGCACCCGACCCGATGGCAAAGTCGAGGGCGAATTCTTCGCCACCGGCTCGCTGCCCTCGTTTCTGGGGGAGCTCATCGTGCGTGGCTTGATTCAGCCCGAGGAGGACTACCTGTGAACACCATCATGGCGCCCAGCGTATTGTCCTGGCTCGCGGGCGCTCTGCTCGGTGTGTCGGTGTTCCTTGGTGTGCTCGTCGCGCTCGTCGATCGCAGCGGTCCCGTATACAGCGCGTGGACTCGATACGTCGATGTACTCGATCGTAGGCTCAAACTCTTGTTTCTGAATGCCCAGGGGTCCCGAATTGCAGTGGTGCAGCTCGCCCTTCTCGTCCTTTTGGGAGCGTTGAACCTGCTGATCGAGATGCGTTACGGGGTATTCCTGCTGCTCATCGCCGCGCTAGGCCCGCTACTGTGGCTCGAGCGGCGCCGTAGAAAGCGCCTGCTCGAGATCGAACAGCAGCTCGATCCTTTCATCTTGGCACTGGCAAACGCACTCAAGTCGATTCCGAGCGTCAGTGCCGCCTTCCAATCGATAGCCCATGTTCTCAGCTCACCCATGCGCGAAGAGGTGGAGCTCTGCAATCGCGAGATCCGCATCGGAAGCTCCTTGGACGAAGCCCTGCTGCACATGGCGGCGCGAGTCGATAACCGCCGCCTGGATTCGGCTCTTACAGCGGTGATCATCGGCCGTAAGATAGGTGGGAACCTGCCGCGCGTCCTGGAAAGCACGGCGTCCAGCATTCGGGAGATGTCGCGGCTCGAAGGGGTGGTGCGCACGAAGACCGCGGAAGCCAAGATGCAGCTGTACGTGATCGGCGCTGCGCCCTTCTTTCTGATTGCGGCGCTGTCGACCATGTCGCCGGGCTATTTCGAGCCTTTTCAAGAGAGCCCGCTGGGCTATCTCATTGCGTTGGCCGCTGGTGCTTGTTGGCTTCTGGCCGTCTATTTGGCGCGCCAGGTGCTTTCGGTGAGTCTATGAGCGCAGCGGCGTATTTCTGGTGTGCCTGCGCTTTCATGGGAGCCGCAGCCGCACTGACGGGACTGGCGCTGGCGCTGGCGCCTGCCTTTCCCGCCAGCCGCCTCGGCCTGCGCGGGCTCAAACGCCAGCGAGCCCTACAGAAAAGCGCGCTCTGGCAGCAACTTGAACCGCTCGTGCGTTGGCTCGGTGTGCGGCTGCGCGGCGTGCTCCCTCCCGCGACACGCGAGTCGCTAGACCGGCAAATTTCGCTGGCGGGCGACGTGCGCGGGCTCACGGCGGAGGAATGCGTGGCGCTGATGGTCTTGTCTACCTTGGGCGGAGCGGGCTTCGCTGTCTATCTCTCGCACTCGGCCGACGTCAGCATCGATTTCGCTCTCGCAGTGTTGGTGCCGCTGGCCGCGCTCTTGCCCTACCTGCAACTCGGCACTTTAGCGAAGGAACGGCTGGTGACGATTCGCCGGGGCTTGCCTTTCGTGATCGATCTCATGGCCATGGCCATGTCGGCCGGCTTGGATTTCCCCGCGGCGGTACGTCAGGTGGTCGAGAAAGCTCCGCGCCCCGACGACCCGATCATCGAGGAGATGTCGCTCATGCTTCAGAGCCTGCAGATCGGGCACTCCCGCCGAGCGGTGTTGGAAGAATTTGCGCGCCGGGCACCGTGCGATGCCGTGTTGGAGTTCACCGGAGCCGTCATTCAGGCCGAAGAGCGCGGTAACCCCATCGGAGATGCTCTCCAAGTTCAAGCCGCGACCTACCGCTCGCGGCGTTCCGTGACTGCCGAGGAGGCGGCAGCCAAGGCCGGAGTGAAGATGACGGCTCCACTGCTCTTGGTCTTCGTATCGGTCATGTTGCTCGTGCTGGGGCCGCTCTTGGTGGGTCTCGAAGGCATGAATTAGGAGGAAGCGGTCGATGTTGTCGATTCAGGTCGAGTGGTCTTCGGGGCTCCGCGAATCCTTCACGGTCGAGACGGCCTCGGTACGCATCGGCAGCGCGGCGTACTGCGAAGTTCGTCTGCCCATGGGTGAGGCCGCCGCCGAACACGTGGCATTGGAATATACGGGTCTCGCCGGGGGACTCCTGGCGGAGGCGCTTGCCAACGAGCCTGTGGCCACCATCGGCGGAGCGCCGTTCACGCGCGAGCTGCTCGCTCCCGACGCTGTGCTGCAGATCGGCAGTACCAAGATCAAGGCTGCTCCACTCGAGGTGTCGGCGACCTCGGGCCAGCGCGCGAAGGAGAAGACGACGAGTCCGCTGGCTTACGTGGCAGCCATAGCGCTGGTCCCATACGCATTGTCGCAGCTACCGTCCGGCAAGGATGACGAGGTGCTCCGACCCAAGGCCGACGCTCCAGCGCTGTTCAGCAAGGAACGGGTCAGCTGTCCGCAGCAGGAGCGGGACATGGCCCTGGCCCGTGCCGAGCAGGAACTGCGGCTGGCGGATGCAAAGCGCGAGCGCCGACCATTTAGAGCATACGATGGCGTGCTCGCTGTCGGACTGTACCGCACGGCATCCGCTTGCTTCGAACATGCCGGACGCCCGAGCCAAAAGGCCCGCGCCGAGCAGGCAGCGCAGCGCCTCGAGCGCGACCTCAACGAGAGCTACCGAACTCACCGCTTGCGGCTCGAACACGCGCTAGGCAGTAAAAACCAGCTGTTGGCGCGAAGCGAAGTCCAGGTGCTGCGGGACCTCACCAGCGGTGCGTCTGGCGACTACGTGACATGGCTCGCCAGTTTGGAGCGCCGGTTGGCGCTGAGCGAGGGTAAGAAAAAATGAGAAATCTATCGCGAGTGTCTCTAGCGCTGCTGGTGGTCTGCGCTGGGTGCTTACCCGAGGCGAACGCTCCCATCGAAAAAGACGTTCGCGTATTTCAGGAGGAACAAAGCGCAGAAAAGCTCACGGCTCGCGGCCGCGCTTTCGCCGCCGTGGGTGATACCACACGAGCGCAGGAGTACTTCGATTCTGCCGTGTCTGCCGGCGGGGACCAGCGCGTACTCACACCTCTGTTGCTGAGAGTTTGCATTCGCGACGGCCGCTACCGCATGGCCGTGGAATATGCGGAGCGCTATCTGAAACGACACCCGACCGATCCCCGCATGCGTTTCTTGCTCGGGACACTGTATGCCGCGCTGGGAGAGCCGGTCGCAGCCGAGCAGCAGCTGTCGTTGGCTGCACGAACGGACGTCGACAATGCCGCGTTGCACTACGCGCTGGCCGTGGTGTTGCGGGATCAGATCGGTGACGCCGTGCGCGCCGACTCTCATTTTCGTGCCTACCTGCGGCTCGCCCCTGACGGCGAGCATGCCGAGGACGCCCGCTCATCGTTGTTCGAGGAGGTACCATGATCCCCGCCCAGGTGTTCGAGGAAACATTGCTGCAGTTTCTGGCTCCCATTCGTCCCTTTCTGGATGATCCGAGCGTCAGCGAAGTCATGATCAACGGCCCGCATCAAATCTTCGTCGAGCGCGGTGGGTGTCTGGAATTGACCGACGCCCGCTTTCACAGTCACAAGGCGCTCGGCGCGGCGCTTAGAAACGTGGCCCAGTACGTCGGCAAGCACTTCGACGAACGCCATCCGATCTTGGAAGGTCGGCTTCCGGACGGTTCCCGAGTCGAAGCCATATTGCCGCCGGCAGCGCCACGCGGTCCGCACGTAGCCATCCGGCGCTTTGCGAAAGAGGCTCTTACCGTCGATAAGCTGATCCAATTCGGCGCCTTGCCCGCGCAAGCTGCCCAGGCGCTCAGCGCCATGATCGGCGCCAAGCTGAACGTCCTGGTGGCGGGCGGCACTGGCTCGGGCAAAACCTCGATGCTCAATGCGCTCTCTTCGTTCATTCCCGCCCGCGAGCGTGTCGTCGTGATCGAAGATTCGCAAGAGCTTCAACTTCAGCAGCCGCACGTGGTCGAGCTCGAAGCCCGTCCTGCCGATGCGCGTGGCCGCGGCGCGGTTTCGGTGCGCGAGTTGTTCCGCTCGACCCTGCGCCTGCGCCCGGATCGCATCGTCGTGGGTGAGATTCGCGGCGGCGAAGCCCTCGACCTGATTCAAGCCATGACCAGCGGACACGGCGGCTGCCTCTCCACGCTGCACGCCACCTACCCGAAAGACACGCTGACCCGGCTCGAAACCATGGCCATGATGAGCGATGTATCGATGCCCCTGTTGGCGCTGCGTGTACAGATCGGCTCAGCCGTCGACATCATCGTGCAGATGGCTCGCTTGGCCGACGGCTCGCGCAAGGTGACCCATATCAGCGAGGTGGAGGGGTTTGCGCACTCCACCGACAACTACGTGGTACGCGACCTGTGGTTGCGGGAATACTCCATGGAAGACAACGAAGCACCGAGCGATCGGCTGGTGCCCACGGGTATCGTACCGGCCTGCAGCACGCGAATTCGCGAACGCGGCTACGAGCTTCCCGAAGCGATGCTCGAGGCCCAGCACCAGAGGGAGCGGAGCCATGACTGACCCGTACGACCCGACCAGGGCGCGGCTACTCTGGGCTGACGGCGTGGCCCAGACCGATGCTCGCCGCCTGGTGCCCGGAGAGTTCGTGGCCGTGCTCACGCTGGGCTCACGGGGTGATGTCATCGTTCCGCACAGTCAGCCGGAACACGCCCGCGCCTATTTCGATGGCACCACTCTCTTCGTGCGCAGCGTGGTCCCCGAGGAGCCGGTGTTCATGGAGGGCGAAGCCATCGGCAGCGCCTGGACCCCCGTTCCATTCCCGTGCGTTCTGATGCTGGGCAAGGGCAGGCTCGTGTATGAGCCGCTGTTGCGCGACGAGTCGCCTCACGCCTGGCAGCCCAAGTGGCAAGAGCACACGGTCGTCACCGATTTGTCTAGACTGCTGCCCCCGGCGTGCCAAACCCTCGAGCCAGCGCGGAAGAGCAAGAACGAGGCCGGCGCTACGCCACGCAGTTCGCCGCTGCTCACTCTCGTGCGCGGTCAAGGCGATGCCCCCGCGGCGAGCGAGCTCACATCATTCGCGCTTGCCGCCGATCCGGCGACCGTGGCGGGTCCTGGTCCCAACTCGGCGGCGGTTCGCCAGCTTCTTGCATGCATCGCATCGGAAATGCCGAATGCAGCATCGGCAGAGGCCGCTGAACCCAGCCCCAGCGGCATTCTGCATTGCGGTCGAACTCGGCGCTCACGTCTGAGAGCGTTCGGCGTCTCTCTTCGAGAGCACGCCATCGACGATTTTCGCCGATCGGGTCGCAGCAGTCGCATCGTCCTCTTGGGCTTGCCCGTGATCTGCTATCTGGCCCTGTCGCCGGAGCTCGCGCCTGCGCCTTCGGTCCGCAATGAACACAGGCCAGCGACAGCGCGGCCCGAAAGCGCGCCTATCACCGAGCCGGCAGGGGCCAGCTCGCGTTCGAGCACGCCGAAAGTCCAGCCACCCACTCCCATCGGCGACGAACTTCCTGTGCGCCCAGGCTCTGTCGAGCAGACTAGCAAGCGCGGCGGTTCGAATCAGCCCACACTAGAAGCACGGGCTGCGGATGCGGCCGACCGCGGAGCCTATGCGCAAGCCGCAGGCTTGTACGATCAACTAGCGTCGCGCCATCCGGATCAACCGAAGTTCGTCAGCGCTGCCCGCATCTTTCGCGCTCGTGCCAATGAGAATACCGATAACCATTGACTAGCGCTCGCCCTCCTCCGATTTGGGGCTAGTATCCCCCGAACGGCCGATGGTTGTCGAAGACGAGGCGGATACTGCGACACGTGTTTTCGAGACGAGCCACCACCAGCGCGTCGACGTCTGTGGTGGTGAGCTCACCGTCCTGCAGGGTAGCGACGTTGGCCGTCGTATCGGGCTTGGGCCTACCACCCTGACGGTGGGCACGGCTCGCTCTTCGCACCTCAGGCTGACCGACCCTACGGTTTCTCGGCTACATTGTCAGTTCTCGCCACGGCGCGACGGTGTTCGCCTACGGGATGCCGGCAGTACCAATGGCACCTTCGTCGATGGTGTGCGAGTGCGCGATGTCGACCTGCTGGGTGGGGCAACCGTGCAAGTCGGCGCTACCGTCCTACGCTTGGAGCTAGGCAACGAACCGCTGGCCGTTCCCCTCTCCGACAAGCAGCGCTTCGGGAGTCTCATCGGCGGCAGCGTCGAAATGCGCCGATTGTATGCCCTGCTCGAGCGGGTCGCGAAAACGGATGCCACAGTACTGATTCAGGGGGAAACCGGCACCGGTAAAGAGCTGGTGGCGCGCGAGCTGCACCAGCACTCCGCTCGCGCCAATGGCCCCTTCGTTGCCGTCGATTGCGGCGCCATTGCTCCTACCGTCATCGAAAGCGAGCTTTTTGGACATGTGCGAGGCGCTTTCAGTGGCGCTGTCGCCGACCGCCGCGGCCTTTTCGAAGAAGCCCACGGCGGCACACTCTACTTGGACGAGATTGGCGAGCTGCCGCTGGCGTCTCAAGCCAAGCTCTTGCGGGCGCTCGAGTTGCACGAGGTGCGCAGGGTAGGCGCCAACACGACCCGCCAAATCGACGTGCGCGTGCTCACCGCAACCAATCGCTCTCTCGCCGAGAGCGTGAACGACGGTTCGTTCCGCGAGGACCTCTACTATCGCATCGCGGTCATCGAGATCGGTCTGGTTCCTCTGCGGCAGCGCCGCGAAGACATTCCGGCACTGGCGACTGACTTTTACCAGCGCTTCACTGACGGCACCCAGCCTGTGCCGCAGGAGTTGCTCGCCTCGCTGATGACCAAGAGCTGGCCCGGCAACGTGCGTGAGCTCAGAAACTACGTCGAGCGCAGTGTCACTCTTGGCATCGCCAGCCGGAGCGAACGCCAGCCGAGCGCTGGCTCCTCGTTCGGCGCCTCTCCAACCGCGCTGGCTATCGACCTCGGCGCACCGCTCAAAGAAGCGCGTGACGCAGCACTCGCCCGGTTCGAAGAGCTCTATGTCGCGGCCGCCTTGCACCAAGCGAATGGCAACGTCACTCGTGCTGCCGAACGCGCGGGTGTCAGCCGCCGTTTCCTCCAGCGCTTGATTGCACGTCTCGGCATTCGCAATGCCGACAGCGACCCATTCACGGATGCGGACTCCGAATCGGAAATCGACTCCGCGCCCGAGCATGGTCCGGGTACCTAGTGCGCGGCGCTACTTGCGGCGCGTGAATGGATCCGACTCGAGATAGGTGGGGGCTTTGGGTGGGCGACGAGGCACTGAGCCTTGCGGCTTTGCGCCGGTATTCACGGATTTGGAGGTTTCGGGGAGGGAGCTAGGTGCCTCCGGTGTGACGCTGACGGGTTCGGAGGCTTCTCTTGCACCTTCGTCGCCTGGGGAAGCGTCGCCCGCGCCCGCCTTGGGTGCCGGTAGCTGGTTGGCGGATGTCTTGGCGTTGGCGATGCGAGTCACGAGCGCGCCTGCGCGAGGCGAAGCAGGAGTACTTCCGGGCTCATTGTCTGCGCGAGCGGCGAACGCAGCCCAGCCCAAGGCGATGCCGATGGGTGCGAGTACGAGCAGTGCTACGGGCGCGGTCCGCAGGCGTCGCCAACCCTTTTGCAGCAATGGGTGTTGCAGCGATGGGTAGCTGCGATTTTCGCTCGTGGTTGTCGTCGGGGCCGATTCGGTCGGTGTGACTGATGGCGCGGGCGGCTGCGAGGCGAGCGGTGGGCGCGATGATGTGGGAAGCGCAACGGCTACTGGCACCGGTGCGGGTGTCGGGGGCGTCGACGCAGTGCCAGAAATACGTGCTGGTTCTGACAATGTGCTCGGTTGTATCGCTGCCGTGCGCGGGGGAGATGCGGCTTCTTCTTCGACTCGCGCTACTAGCCTCGCGCGAGCGGCCAGTGATTCGGCGGCCAGCTCGCGCACCCAAGCGCCGACGCTGAGTGGAGGCGCAGGCGGTACGGCGCGTTCGAGCGCCAAGGCCATTTCTTCTGCAGAAGCGAAGCGCGCTTCGGGGGAGCGCGAGAGGCCGCGCAGCACCACTGCATCGAGGGCTTTGGGAACACTGGGCTCGATTTCGCTAGGGGCTGGTACCTTGGCCTGCAACACTTTGCCGAAGATTTCTTCTTCCGAACTTCCGTCGAAGAGTCGGCGCAGGGTGAGTGCTTCCCAAAGTGTTACCGAAGCCGAGTAGATGTCGATGGCCTGCGTCAGTCGCGCGCCGCTGAACTGTTCAGGGGCCATGTAGGGCAACTTGCCTTTGAACTCGCCGACCCGCGTGTGTTGCAGGCGGCCGCGGGCTTTGGCGACGCCAAAGTCGAACAGGCGCGCTACGCCATCGGTGCCAACCATGATGTTCTGAGGCGACACATCCCGGTGCATGATGTTCAGAGCCTCGCCCTTGGCGGAGCACGCGGTGTGCGCTGCGTGAAGGCCGTGCAACACGCCTGCCATCACTGCCACGACGATGCTGCTGGGGACGGGCGTGGCAGTCGAACTGGTTGCCCGGAGGAGCTGAGCCAGCGACTCGCCCTCGATATATTCCATGACCAGGCAGGCTCCACCATCGATGAACACATCCAGCGTGGGCACTACGTTGGGGTGGCGAATGCGAGCGGCGATACGCGCCTCATCGACCAGCATGGCTGCGAATTCGGGCTGACCGGAAAACCCGGCGTGCAGCCGCTTGACGGCTACGATGCGCGAAAAG
Source organism: uncultured Myxococcales bacterium (assembly GCA_965651135.1). Lineage (GTDB taxonomy): Bacteria > Myxococcota_A > Polyangia > Polyangiales > Polyangiaceae > JAICQQ01. Next base: position 7,009 of record CBFGRJ010000013.1, on the reverse strand, counting down.
CCAAGCGGGGCGACGAGCAGGCCGAGGTGCACCGTGGCCATGCCGCCGGCACCGATCTTGTCATGCAAAATGTACTGGGTCGGCATAGCGCTCGCCGAATTGGCAGGGACATTCGCCGTGGGGCCAAGAACCTCCAAGGCATCGTGTCCAATTGCCCCTAGGGTGTCAAGCGGTCGTCCGGATGGCGTCGAGTCGCGTTGGGTTTCGAGGCTATGCACAGACAAATGATTCAAAGCGTAACAATTCCTTCACATTAATCACTGGCGGATTTCGCGCATCTCGAGCTACCACTGTGACAGCTTTGCATGAGGGTCTGAGGGATTGCTCCCTCGGAGGTGCGGACTCGAACCGATCTCGGAGAGGGTGACCAGAGTCTTGGTCTCGTCTCGGGAGATGTTGATCACGAGCGGCTGGCTACGCTTGACGAAGCCGCGCACTCGATCGTCGCTTCCGCTGAGCTCTACCGGAGCCCAATCGTGGAGCACTCGATCGTAGAAGTGCAATACTTCACTGGCGGTGGCATCGGTTTCGTAGACACGCACGGCGTAGGGAGCGTCGTGTGCCAGCGCTGTGAAAATCCGGGTGCTTGCAGGCGGTCGCGGTACTAGCTCCGAGTCCGATCCGGGCGCATCGCCGTGGACCGGAGGGGTGAGCGCGCTCAGCTGGAAATCGTCCTCGGTCCAGAGCGACACTACCCGCGTAATATGGGCCTCCTTTGCCGCGCGATCGCCGCGGTTCACCACGACGTAGCGCAGGTTGCCGAGCAGGCCCAAATCGAGCGACTCCGCGAAAGCGTCGAGCTCGGCATCGCTCGCCGCAGCGCCCCTGCCGGTCAAGCACAGGATGGCACCGCGATCTTCGGTCTCCTCACGGCTGACCGCCAGCTGCCGCAAGAGCGCTCGGACGGCATCGGAGCCGGGCAGCTGGCTCGGTACGCTGGCCGCCAGGGCATGGATGCGCCGGGCAAATGGTCCCGGATAGCGTTCGCAATGTCGCTGCATTCGATCCAACACTTCGCGTACGGAGGTACCTTCGAGAGTGACCATGGAGAACGCGAGTGACTGTCCGTTGATGTCGACTCGCGTGGCGCCGTCGAGTAGATCGGCGAGCGGCATCAGCTGGGTTCCGAGCGCCAAGGTTTGTTCGCCTACCTGTCCAAGGGCGCTGCGCACGGCGCAAATGCACAATACCGAACTAACGGTGACCAGGTAAGCTGCCGCTCGCAAGGAACCGAGCAGGCGACGTTTCAGTCGTCCGCTGCGAAAGATTAGTACGAGCCAGGCCAATCCCATTACACGTTACCTCGACGCAGCTAAAAAAGAGACGCGACGTCTCCCGCAAAGAAGCCCACCGCCTTGTCGAATGTATCGGCCGCGTACTCGATCAGATTCAGCCCCACGGCTTTCTCGTTGCATGTCGTGTACGACTGGGCAGACACTTGTCGAGATGCCCACACGCCGCGCTCAGTGCAATCTGGATCTTGGCTTGGGTCACAGCCGCTACCGTAGTCGAAGCGCTTGGTGCTGGTGGTTCGGCTGACGCCGCCACCCTCCTGAACGGTACGCACGATATCGATGCCAAAACGCCTGGCCTGTTCGGGCAAGCTTGGCTGACCAGAGGGAGGACTGGGTCGTTCGTCGGCGTAGGAGCGCCAGCTCTCGCAATTGTTGGTGGCATTCAGCATGTTCGTGTAGCGGGCGTCTTGCATGGCGAGCAGCTTGGCCTTGTACAAACCCGCCATGCCGATCAGACAACCGAAGACAATGGCCAAGAAGAGCGCGACCACGGCCCCTTCGACCATGGCCGCGCCACGTGAGCGGGCGCGGCTGCGCCGGCTTTTCGGCAGGCTCGGTTCAATGCAAGAGCTCATGGTGCGAGCGATCTCCCGTGGAAACTCGATGGGTCACGACACGCGATAGATCGCGTCTCACGGCCTTGACGAAGCCATTGCGCAACGGCGGCGGGAACCTGTCGAAGATGCGCTGCCCCACCCGTTCTACGGCGGGACCGAACAGAAGATTGTCGACGAATAGCTCGAAGAGGCTGCCCACTATGTCTACGCTGTGGAATCGCCGCAGGCGAGCGCGCCAACCCAGCCGGAAGAGCGCTGCCTGATTGTTGTTGCAGTCCGGCGAGTGCCATACCGAGTTGCAATCGAAATAGAATTCGGCCTGCGACCAGAAGGTGCTGACTTCGCCCTCGGGCGAAGCACTCGAGCGTCCAAACAAGCGGCTTGGCATGGCCACGATGGGCGCGGCCCGGTCCAGCCGCGGGTCGACCTGAGTGAATGCCCAGATCTGCATCCAGTCACTGCCGTTGTAGGTATAGTTCGTGATCCGCTTCGGTCCCTTGAACAAGTGATCGCGACGGCGCGGCACGGGCTGCTCCCAGTAAGCATCCGACTTGAGGTAGAATTTCGAGTTGCTGCCGTTTTTGGCGCCGATCATGGCCCAGTACAGACCCCAGCGCAGCGCCTCGCGATTGAACGTCCCGAGCGCGTTGGAAATCGCCTCGTTGCCCGGATTCTCTCCTCGGTAGTTCGGTACCTCGCCGGGCTTGTGCGCACAGAATAGGGCTCGCTGAGCCTCGCCACCGGCACGCGTGAAGCCATTCACGATGGTTGCCGCGGGTTCGGTGGTGAGCCACGAATTGATCGATCGGCTGCCCGGGATATCGATGCGGTCGAAGAGCCCGCGTGTGAGTGTGAGCGCGAAGCTGCCACTGCGCACGCACAGGGCATGCGCTGCCTCCGCCTCCACCGGTAAGCCAACGCGTCGATCGGGAGCAACTTTGGGGCCGGGGCGTTGCTGATCGGTGCGGGAACGGCTGCGTCCGCCCAGGGCGCGCAGATTGGCGGAGTCGAAGGGCGTGATTCGGCTGAACGGTGGCGGTGCTCCGCCACCCGGAAAATGGGATAGCCCAAAGCTCAGCGTGGTGCGCTCATAGGCATCGCTGGTTTCGACCGCGGCCAGGGTTCCCAGGTAAGGAACGACGGCGGCTGCCCACACCTGGGTCTCGTAGAGCGCATTGGTCACCGGCTTGAATACGCGGTTGAAATAGGATTCGTTGAATCTCAGCAACCCCATCTGCACGCTCTGAATGGGTCGTGCGATCCCGCACCAATTGACAGTGACATCCGCGAGCCAGCTCAGGTAGCGCGTCGTGCAGTGGCTGGTTGGCACGTAGTAGTCGACATGCCAGATGCCGGTCACTGTCAGCAGAAGACTCGATAGCAATTCGAGCCAAGCTACCAGCAGGTAGAGCATGCCCATGGCCATCGCGATGATGTTCAGGAGCGCGATGAAGTTCATCCCGCGCGCGTGAATCACCGCGTTGGTGAACGCCGCGGAATCGGTTGCTTCTTGCGAGCGGTCGCGCGCGATCAACGCATCGCCGATGCCAATCAGCGACCACAGCGCAATGATGGCAAACAGCGCCAAGAACAGGCCGATGACCATGACCGCGCCCTGGTCGTCCCGGTTCAGATTGCCCTGGCTGTCGTTCGTCATGGAAAATCCAGCCCCGACCACTGCCACTCTCCAGCGGGCACCGTGCCGACCCCAGGCAGTTCCAGCTCGGGGGCATACCAACAATCGTAACGCGCGCCCTGATGAGGGTATTGGGCCAGAGCCGTGATGGAGCGCGTCCGCTCGCCTGCGTCGAAATGAGAGCTCCCCGTCTCGCTGGTGGGACAAATGATGTTGCGCGCCAGTGGGATGGCGCAACGGAATCGAGCCTTCAATTCTGCACGGTCCGTATCGGAAGGCGGAGCCGTGGTGCAGGTCGTGGTGTCGAGCTGCAGCTGACTATCCGTCAAGGGTGCGAGTGCCGCGCTCGCAGCACGCGCCACCTCGTCGTCTTGACCGGGATGTTGGCCGTGTCGCACGTAGACGTTGGCGTCGCAGTGCGCGGGCTGATCTTTCATCACAGCGCAGGCCCGGACGGCGATGCCGGCGGCTCGCTGCAGCATCAACTCGGCGAGTGCAAAGCGCCAGAGCTCGATGATGCACAGGAAAAGCAAGAGCAGCACCATGAATACCGGGACGAACTCCACCATCACCGCTCCTCGGCAGTCGGCGCGGAGCAAATGCGAACAGCGCGCGGCGGCGCGCTTCACGGCGCTCTCCAATGCATCAGCACTTGAACCAAGAAGCCCAGCGCGAAACAGGGGCCCAGGCGAAACCAGCTCACCATTTGCGGCGCCAGCGGTCGCCGAGCTTCTTTGGCTCGAAAGACGTTCCAGAGCTGCGAAAGCATGTTGCCGAGCGAGCTCAGCAATTTGCCGTCGTACGCCAGCTTGACCGGCGCCAGCAGCGACGCCACCAAGAACACGTAGAGCTGGGCCTCGAATCCGAGGCGCGGCAGCATCAGCCCGCCGAGCCCCGCGAACAGCTTGACATCGCCACCCCCCATCGCCCTCTTGCGCCACAACACGAACGGGATGGCCCCACACGCGAGGGCGCCGAGCAACGAGAAACCCGCTTGCAACAAAGCTTCTGTCAGACCCAGGCCGCGCGCCAGGGCCAGCCCGAGATGAAGCAGGGGGGAACCGAGCAAGAGCGGGTACGTCAGCGCATTGGGAATCCGCCCGTATCGCAAGTCCGTAACGGCGGCCGCCAGGCACGACGTCATCCCGATGATCAGCAACATCGCCATTCCAGGTGGAGCGTTAGCACCCCTCGTGCCAGCAATACTTCCTGGCTTTCCACGGCTTCCGCGCTGACGTCGCGCCTTCGCGTGACGCACTCCTTCAGTCGGGGGCGTCTTGGCCGACGCACTGGCTCAAAGGCGGCCGGAGATGATGGAGAATCGCCTAGGGGGTGGGCAGCGATACCTCGACCACGAAATTCCGGTACCACGTGTTCGCACGCTCGAAGCAAAGGATGGCTGCCGCAACCGCGGGAATGAACACGAACGTGAGTAGCACGACATATTCGACCGTGGTCGCGCCGCGACTTCGTCTGCGCGACCGGCGCTTGGCCTTCCCAAGGCTGGAAACGTTTGACTGCTGCATGAGCGCCGCTCCGTCAGCGCTGCTGATGCAGCAGCCATGCCAAGCAGCCATGCAAAGGCTAGAAGCGCGTATGCAAGGCGGTGCTGGCCATGTTGCCGGGCAGTACGCGAACGTGAAGCGAGACCGAGCCCTTCTCGTGGTCCGAACCGACCAAGTACAGCGTTGCTCCGAGGGCGATGAAAGCGCCCCCTGCGATGAAAGCTACCGTTGCTGTGTCGCCTGCGCGCAGGGCGCGCCGGCGCGTCTCGAGAGCGTCTTCCGGACACTCGTCCTGCGCATTGCATCCTTGATCTTGTGAGCGCTGGTACAAAACAGGAGCTCTCAAGCCGTAGTACGTTCCAACGCCGACACCGATCAGTCCGAGACCCGCTGCCACCACGCCTGCCGTCCGAAGCTGTTCGGCATTCTCTCCGTCGCCTTCGAGATCGGTTGGCGCTCGAGGAACGATCGGATTCAGCATGGGTACTTCGACCCGAATCGAGCTTCCTGCGGGCATGTCGAGGTGCTTCGTCCAGGGAACATGCCCCGGTGCGCGCGCTTCGAGCGTCACGCGCCCCGGATTGACTGCCAGCGTTCGATTCCAATCTGCCCGGGGGATTGGGCTCGAATTGCGGAGTATTTCCAGGTTGATAGGCTCGTTCACGAGCGGTACGGCCACCACCAATCTCGCAATCTTGGCTTCGAGGCGAGCGGCGCGTTTCCGAGCAACGTCGGCTCGCTCTTGTTCGCCGAGGGCCGCTGATTCGACGGCAACCTGGCTGAATTCCTGGAATGCCAGTGCCGGGCGACCGGTATGTTCGTAGCAATCCGCGAGATTGAGGCGAGTACCCAATCCCGGATCCAATCGCTGGCTCTGCTCGAGTTTCGGGCAGGCTTCCTCGTAGCGTTGAGCGAGCATGAGCGAGCGAGCTTCATCGAACAGCCGCTCTGCCGATTCCACATCGGATTGAGCGCCTGCGGCGCGCATGGCAACTAGACACGTTGCCAATACCCATCGGCCGTCACGGGTTTTGTAGCCAAACTTTGCCACGGAATGTTCCTTGCTTGAACTCTCGCGGTCCGGCGAGCCTCGACGACTCGTGCAGCGCAGACTGCTAGGACCCTAATCCATGAGCACCAAGGAGGCCCGACCTTCGCTCCTAATTGTGGATACTAATCATGTGCATGGTGGCCCTAGGCGCTTGCTGTGAGTGCGGCCGCACGGTAGGTTCCTGGCGCGGGGTGCAACGTTGTTGACACGCTTCTCTGGTTTCGGCCTGCTGGTGGTCCTCGCGTCCGTCGTACCATTCGGATGCAACGGACTGCTGGGGATGGACGAAGGGGTATTGGCTGCCGGCGGCAGTGCCGGCGAGAGTGCCGGCGAGGGGGCCGCCGGCATGCAGCAAGGAGTCGGTGGCGAAGGCGGCGAAGGCGGCGAAGGCGGTGCAGGCGTGGCCGGCGGAGGCGGTGAAACTCCGCACAATTCGACCAGCACGGAGGGAGCGACCAGCAACGGCGAGCCGACCAGCACCTCAGGATGTGGGGAGTGTGAACCCGGCTATCGCCAACCCGGTGAGCAGCGCTGCGGGCCTTGCGGGGGTGGGATTCAAACGCGGGAGCGACAGTGTTCCGCGGCTTGTACCTGGCAACCTTGGTCAGAGTGGAGCGAATGCATCGGCGACACGTCCGAATGCGTTCCCGGACAGAAGGACCCCCAACCGCGGGCCTGCGGCCGCTGTGGCACGGGCACTCAATATCGCGAACGCATTTGTACGGACTCGTGCACTTGGGGGGCTTGGTCGGCGTGGAGTGAATGCTCACAATGTGATTCAAAGAACTGGCGCTGCTGTGCCGCAGGAAAATGGGAATGGTGCTACGACAGTGACTGCTCGTGGACCGGCGAATGCGCAGCTTGCACGGCACCGAACTGTGATTGTTGACGTGGCGAGCGCACGCGCGTCCAAGGCTCGCCGCAAGCACCCCTGCGGTTAGGGTGCACCCGCTCCACGGCCTCGC
>CBFGRJ010000012.1:0-40984 GCA_965651135.1 uncultured Myxococcales bacterium | reverse complement strand
GCCGGCGAGCTTGACGGTGGCTAGCGGGTCTGCGAAGTTTCGCTGTTGAAGACCTGGGACCGGAGCTGGGGAACGGCTCCCGAGTCGGAACTAGCTTGGACAGGACCTTGAAAAGACTCGCTGAGCCAGCCCCTCGTCAGGGCTAGTGAGTTCTTCTAAGACAAAAATGCCCACTCCCAGCCCCCGCGAGTTGAAAAGGACTCTGATTCGAGAAGGCTTCGAGGTTTACCGCACGCTTGAGGATTGCGTCGTCCTGGCAGAACGAGTTCGTGACAATCTGATCATGGACAGCGGCGTTGCGGTTCGCAGTGATGGCGAGCTTGCGGTTCGCGTCGTGCTGAGAGCTCAAGCCAACGACTTTCCGGGCGAGCCCCCCGAGCAACTCGTTGGGCGAGCACGCGATCTGGCCCAAGGACTGGTCCGGCGCGGTTACTCGGAAGTCATGTCACAAACCGTGCCGATTCTAGACCCCGGGGATCGGAGTAGGACCCTCGACACGTGGTACGAAGTTAGTGTCGAGCGCCGAATGGGCGGCACCGCAGAGCTGTTGGACGAGCTCAGGTTCGCGTTGGGTCTGGACAAGACCGTGCCTCGCCCCGGCAACCCATGACCCACAACCCATGAAAAGCGCGCTGTTCCCGCGCGGGTGGCGCGCTTTTGGAGCGCGCTTGCCCTCGCGCCATGCCAGCGCTAGGTCGCCAGTGACCCGAACCAGCTCCGGCAGCGGGTCGGATGACCAACATGATGACGTTTTTCCGTAGAGGCGGCCTTTTTAGTCAGATCTTCATGGGGGCGATCGTCGTCGCCATCATTCTGGCTTTCGTGTTCACCGGGCAATTCGGCAGCGCGACGAGCGCGGATCGTTGCGCGGTGAAGCTCGGTGATGCTTGCGTAGACCTCAAAGAATTCAACGCCGGCTATGGGTTGGCGGTCAGGGCAAGCGGGCTGGACCTCACGCCTCAGGGCGCCCGCGAGCTCAAGGGCCTGATCCTCAACGGCTTTGCCGAACGCCTGCTGCTGGTCGAAGACGCCCGCGCTTTAGGCCTCAGCGTCAGCGAGGAGGAGCTGGATCGTCAGCTCAAGGAGGGCAGAACGCGCCTTTCGCTGCCGGCCGCGCACGAAGCTCAGCTGAGCGCTCAGCTGCGCCTGTGCAAACCGGAGGGCCCCGCCTGTGCACCGGGCACGGAGGGGATTCGCATGCTGCCGGTCAAAGATTCCGGCACCTTCAATCCCGACTTGTACCGGCGGCTGGTACGCAACTACGCGGGGCGCGGACCCAAGCAGTTCAAAGAAATGCAACAGCTGGAGCTCTTGGCCGCCCGCATGCGCCAGCTGATTCGCTCCCAAGTCAGGGTGTCGGAGTCCGAAGCGTACTCGCTATGGGAACGAGAGCGCTCGCAAGCGACGATAAGGAGCGTCACGGCCCGTGCCAATTGGATGGCTCGCTACGTCCTGCAGCTATCGGACGCCGAGGTGGACGAGTGGGCCATGAACAACAAGGAAGCGATCGACACTCGTGTCGCGCGTGAAAAAGACAAATTCAAAGAAGGCTGCCCGCTCGTCAGTGAGATCTTGGTTCGCGTCGCTCCAGACGCCACCGACGAAGAAAAGCAGCAAAAGCGTGTAGAGATCGAAGAGGCGGCACGGCGGGCCAAAGCCGGGGAAGATTTCTCGCAGCTGGCGCGAGAGCTCAGTGACGACAACGAAAGCGCCGCGCTCGGCGGTGACATCGGGTGCCTGGGCGAGCACTACGGTCCGGGTGCGCAAGAGCTGCTTCAAGCAACGGGCAAGCTCGGCGCCGGCAAAGTGAGTCCGGTCGTCGAAAGCGTTCAAGGGTTCCACCTGCTTTTGCTGCGCGGCGAGCTGTCGGCGGGTCAAGCCGAGACGTTTGCTCGACAGCACATCGCCCGTAGCCTGGCAACGCAGGCGAAAGCCAGGGAACTGGCCGAGCAGTTCGCCAAGGAGCTGATCGCAAAAGCCAAGGGCGCTGAATCGTTGAAAGCAGCGACGGATGAGCTCGTGGCTGAGTATCTGGCGCGTGGGCCGTTGAGTAAACGCGGCGCTGACTCGCCGGGTCTGGGTGACGATCAACGACCCAAGGTAGAAATTTCGGCGCCCTTCAACGTGCTGCAAAATCCGATCAAGTACGCCTTGCAGAGCGATGTCGCCAGCATCGCCTTCGGTCTCGGCAAGCCGGACGCGCTGCACGATCGCCCCATTTCGACCAGCGAAGGCGCCGCGGTGCTTCAACTCAAGGAGCTTTCGCCCGCGAAACGCGAGGAGTTCGAGAAAGACAAGGACAAGCTCATCCGCCAACTGAGCCAGGTCAAAGCCACCGAGGCGCTGAAAGCCTACGTCGATGCCTTGCGCGAGCGCGCGGGAGACAAGTTGGCTTTCGACCAGGCGCTCGTCGAATCGACCCAGGCCGAAGGCGAAGAAGGCTCGACCGACGACGAGTCATGAGTCAAAGAGTCGGTTTGGGCAAAATCCAAAGCGCTTTCATCGAGCTCGACAACGGCTTACGCGCCGGCACCATCGAGCTCCCAGCGCTGCACCGCTGTGTCATCGCTGCGCAAGTTCGCGTCGGGTCCGCCTACGAGAGCGCGGCGGACAACGGAATCAGCCACTTCTTGGAACACATGCTGTTCCGCGGGACGCCGCGCTACCCAGGCGCCTACCAACTGGCTCGAGCCTTCGAGGCGCTGGGCGGTACCCTCGAAGCGGCGACCTCCGAAGACCACGGCCTGCTGAGCATCTCGGTCCCTCCGGAGAGCTTGCCCGCCGCCCTGGAAACCTTTTGCGAAGTGCTGAGGCAGCCCCTCTTGACCGAGCTGGAAGTCGAGCGCGGCATCGTGCGCGAGGAGATCCTCGAAGGACTCGATGAGCTGGGCCACGACATCGACGCGGGCGGACGTTGCCGCCGGTTGTGCTTCGGGGACCATCCACTGGGGCTTCCGATCGCCGGAACCATCGAGACGCTCGACACCTTCGATCGCGAGGGTCTGCTCGAGCACCACGCCCGTCACTATTCCGGCGCGAACCTGGCCATCGTCGTAGCGGGACCGCTGAACGGCGTTCGTGTTCTCGAGGACGTTCGGCGTGCGCTCGATGGGCTCTCACGCGGCGGTGCTCCCAGCTATGTGCTCCCGCCCGAGCAAGATCGACCCCGCTTCGGATTCTTCAAGCACAAGGCGAGCCAAACCTCTCTCTCGGTGTGCTTCAGGGCCCCCGGGCGTACGAGCCCGCTCGAACCGGCCATCGAAATGTTGCTGAGAATCCTCGACGACGGCATGTCGACGCGGCTTTATCATCGCGTCTGCGAGGAGCTCGGGCTTTGCTATGATGCCGGCGCGGGTTATCAGGCGTTCGAGCGGGTCGGCACCGTCGAATTCATCGCAGAAACGGCGCACGAGCGCGCGACGACCTTGCTCGAAGAGATTCTGCGGCTGGCAGCGGACCTGGCCGACCGCGGGCCCCGCCCAGACGAGATCGAGCGCGCGCAACGTAGAGCGCGCTGGCAATATCAGGCCATGCTCGACGAGCCCGAAGCCATGGCCCATTTCCACGCGCAGGCGGCGCTGGAGCAGACTGCGCAAACGCCGACGAGCCGCGTCGAGCAGCTGTGCAGTGTCACGCGCGATCAGCTGCTCGAGGCAGCACAAACCATTTTCAAGGCCAACAATCGCAACACCTTCGCGGTCGGCCTGCAGCGCGCCAAAGACATCGACAAGTTGGACAAGCTCGCCCGCAGCGCCGGCATTTGAGCGAGGGGGCGGCTTGGGTCAAGGTGTCGCAAAAGGCGGCTGGCCCGGTATCTCTTCGATGTCGATGAGTTCGACTCGATTCAGCACCCCTTCGGTGATCAACCTGAGTCGACCGCCCAGCTCGGACTCGGCGCCAGCGTGCTCGACCATGGTCTGGAACACCGCAGCGTAGCAGCGCCGCACACCAGCACCGTAAGCAAGCAACACAGCTGTGAACGCGCCGCTCTCGGCGCGCTCCACGTCGATACGCATTCCGACGTCGTAGCCGCTGGGTGCGCCCAGGCTTTTTTCGATCATCGGCTCGCCCCGGGGTCGCAGCTCGCTGCGCCAGAGATACACCTGCTCACGGCAATCGTCCTTGCTGACGCGAAGGGGCGCACGCCAAGTTCTGAACCGCAAGCTGGAGCTGCTGGGCTCGTGGGTCAGCGCGAACCACCGTTCCTCATCGAGCTCGCTCCAGGCGCGTGCGTCGGGCAGCGGAACTCGCAGCCCAACCGCACGGGATTGCACCATCGCCCAACCGCGATCGGCCAAAGTTTCTTGCCGCAGCGAACCGGCTGCTTCGTCGTTCGGCGTGGCACGAGCGTCCGCTGCCTCGTCACGGTGCTCCGCCGACGCGTCGGGGCCTACGGCAGACGAGCGAGCCCCGCCGCACCCGAGCGCGATGAGCGCAACCGCTAATACACTTCGGTGAGCCACTCTGGATGAGATTCGTCGTCGCCTCGGACGGTTTCGAAGAACCGTTCTTGCAGCTGGGTAGTCACCGGCCCGACTTCGCCTCGACCGATGGCGCGGCCGTCGACCTCCACCACCGGAGTCAGCTCGGCTGCGGTACCGGTGAGGAAGACTTCGTCCGCTAGGTAGACGTCTTCTCGCGAGAGCAAGCGTTCTTCGACTCGGTAACCCTCCTCACGCGCCAGCGTGATCACCGTGTCTCGCGTAATACCGGGGAGAATCGAGCACGAGAGCGGCGGCGTGAGCAGACGACGGTCCTGCACCACGAAGATGTTTTCGCCCGTGCCTTCGCAAACATGGCCGCGGTCATCCAGCATCAAGGCTTCGTCATAACCGTCTCGTAGCGCGTCGTTCTTCGCCACCACGCTCGTCACGTATTGACCGGTGAGCTTGCCGCGAGGGAACGCCGCCATCGAGCTCGGGCGCCCCCATGCCGACGTCTTGCAGCGGACCCCACGCTTCACACCTCCTTCGCCCAAGTAGGCTCCCCACTTCCAAGCCACGATGAGAGCGTGCGTGGGGTTTTCGCCCGATGCCAGTCCCAATGAGCCAACACCGATCAGAACCAGTGGCCTGAGGTATGCTTCCCGAAGCTCGTTCGCGCTCAGCACCGCCAGACAGGCCCGGGCCAGAACCTCCGTGTCGTATTCGAGCGGAATACCCACGAGCTTGCAGGAATGCGCTAGGCGTTCGAGGTGTTCACGCAATCGGAACACCGTGGAGCGCCCATCCCGGCGGCTATAGGCGCGGATGCCCTCGAACGCTCCCACTCCGTAGTGAAGGCTGTGAACAAGGATCGAGATTTTTCCAGCGTCAGAAAAATCCCTGATTTCTCCGTTACTCCAGAGTTTTTGACCATATTCGAGCATCGTGTTCCTAGAATTTTTTCCCCGATTGTCATGGGGTTATAGCCCACGCAGAGCAAGAATGTGTCCCGCCGCGCAGGTTATCGCCCTGTGCGGGGTCCGGGAGGGCGCCGCCATGGGCTTCCCCCCAGTCCACGGAGAGTGCCACAGACTCTCGCTGCCCGAATTCCAAATTTGGCTCGGCGCGCCACCCGCTCCATGCTAGACACCTCTCAAGAGTTTGTAGCGAGCGTGGTGCGTCGGTCACCTCGTCTCTGCCTGGGGCAACGACGCCAGTCAAGCTACAAGCGATCGCATGGCCGGCACGCTGCTGTGCCGCGAAGGGATTCGATGCCATGCAGGGATACAGTGCGATGAATGGACAACGCCAGAGAGCCCGGGGTGGGCGTCGGCGACGACGCAAAACCAAAGCCAAGAACAACAACCCGGGTGCTTCTATAGAACCCATCATGATCGCCGCGCGGCGGCCTAATTCTCCCGTCATTCTGGCTGGGGCGGGTCGCCCCAAGGTGGCGGCCTCCGCAAAACCGCGGTCGCAGGGCGATGCGCGCGCGGCCAACGGAGCGCCCGGCGCACAGTCTACGGGCAATCTCAATTCAGTTGGCAACTCGAGCAGGGCTGCCTCGGCGGCGGCTCCACAGCGTCGCACCGCTCGCATCGTGCAGCTCGACGGTAGGCCCCTCGACGAGCGTGAGCTGGAGCGCAGAAAGCTGCTGCAACGCCTGATGGAAAGCGAGGGCCGCTCACAGATCTCGCGAGCCGCGGAAGCATATCTGGAAGCGGGCTTCGAGTTCCCAGAGGAGCAAGAGGTTCAACTGCAGCTATTGGAACACTTCAATGAAACCAGGGCGCGCCGCGCCATCGAAGTGCTGCGCGGCTTGATCGCGCGTGAAGCGCCGAAAAAGCGTCCCGTGTTCGAGCAGCGCCTGAGGCGACTCGAAGAGTACGCGGACGAAGACGCGACGCGTGACGCCGCGGCCACATTGCGACGAGCAATCCGAGCTTAGTGCGCTCTCGTAGCGCCAGGCGCCATCGGCTTCTGACATGCGCGAGCTCACCACGCTGACCGCTTCGGAGTTTAGGAAGCGGTTCGAGCAGCTCGTCGCGTCTGCAGAGGCCGAAGCACAAAACGTCTCATGCGTGCAATGCGTGGACTGCAGCGGCCTGACCCGCTGTACCTTTTGCCGTAATTGTCGGGGGCTATTGCGCTGCCACTATTGCGTGGCCTGCACGATGTGTTCGGATTGCACGCATTGCAGGCGTTCGAGTCATTTGATCAACTGCCAGCACTGCGAGTTTGCCGAGAGCTGTTCCAACTGCGCCTATGTCATGCATTCGACACGACTGAACGGCTGCACCTATTGTTTCGGTTGTGTCGATTTGACTGGATGCGACTTCTTCGTTCTGAACCAGCGGTGCCCGCGCGAGGACTACTTTGCATTGACGCGCCGGCTCATCGAGGAGTTGAAGCATGGCTAGCCAACCCGAAGAAGGTTCGGCACGGGAGGCCGCGTTCGAGACCCTTTGGTCACACGTGTTGAAGCATTGGGACGACGACAAGGCCCATGTCGCGTTTCTGGAACACTGCCAGCAAAATGACCTGCTCTTGCCCGCGGCAAAACGCTATCGCAGCTTGGCAGGCCACGAGCGATACGGTCCCGAAGTTGAGCGTAGGCTCCGGGGAATTACCGCTCTGGCCATGGCCAAAATGGAGAGTACGAGAACGACGCCATCGGGCGCCAAACGGCAGGCCGGCAGGCTCGTGGGCGCGATTTTTGTGGTCGCCATCGCGACAGGTCTGTTGATCTTCTACACTCTGCGCTAAACCTAGCGCGGCCCACGGGCACAATTGGAGAGATTTCGGAGCTTTGGCGAAATGTCGCGATCCACGGCGAGAGAGTCGGGGTAGAGGTAAGCAGTCAGCCCTGACGATTGAACTAGATGATTGACGGCGTTCCGCCAAATGTCTTCTGACTTCACCAACCCAGTCGACGTGAGTTCGGGCTCCACCCCGACAACCCATCCCACCCGGCCTCGCGCCACCCGAACATGTCGAGCCAGCTTGACCATTAGGAGGACTCGCTATGAGACAAATCTGGATTACTGCTCTATCCGTTAGCAGCCTACTCGTGGGCTGCGGCTCGGACCCCACACCGCCCCCCGCAGCACCTGCTGGTGATACGACACCACCTCCCGTAGCCGCCCCCCCGGCGCCACCAGAGAAACCTGGAGACGATCCCGCGCGCGCGGATATCAATATCTCTGACGAAATTCGGCGAGCCTGCGGCATCACCGACGCCGAAGCTCACTTCGCTTTCAATTCCGCCATGGTTCGCGAAGCGGACCGAGCCATTCTCAAGAAGCTGGCGGTGTGTTTCTCGACAGGTCCATTGAAGGGTCGCGAGATGCGCTTGGTCGGCCATGCCGATCCGCGTGGCGAAGCGGAATACAACATGGTGCTCGGTGATCGCCGCGCCTCGAACGTGAAGAACGCCATCGCCGCAGAAGGACTGGCAGAAGACCGCATTGCCACGACGTCGCGCGGCGAAATGGACGCCACGGGCACCGACGAAGCAACCTGGGCCAAAGACCGCCGCGTCGATGTGATGTTGGGTAACTGACCGCTAGGTCAGCTCGACACTCGCTCGCAACCCGTCGCTACCTACCCATGACGCCCGAGAACTCTCAGGAATTATCCCTCGATCCGCTTAGCTTGATGCTCCGTTCGTCGGGCGTCGTGTTGGTGGTGCTCCTCATCCTGATCCTTGCGTCGCTCTTGGTGTGGGTGGTGTGGTTCGCCAAATCAGCGCAGTTGCGGCGGCTCAAGTCTGACCACGCTCGCTTCGAGCAAGAAGCTTCCGATGCTTCCGACGCGACGACTTTGATTCAACTGGCGTTGAAACACAAAGCGTCGCCGGGTGCTCGCATCGTGCTGGCGCTGGCCAAGCAGCACCAAGACAAGCACCCCACGCGAGATCTGCTGACGGCCATTGCGAAACGAGCGATTGCCGACGAAGAAAAGCGTGTCTCCAGCTTGATGCCAACACTGTCGAGCATCGCCTCTGCATCACCGTTCATCGGTCTATTCGGAACTGTCTGGGGCATCATGAACGCCTTCATCCGGATTGGCGTCGAGAAGAGCGCGTCGCTCCCCGTGGTCGCGCCAGCCATCGGCGAAGCCCTGGTTGCGACGGCGTTCGGACTCGTCGCGGCGATCCCTGCAACGATCGGTTACAACTACGTCGACAAGCGTATCGTGGAGCTGATGGACGATCTCAACGCTTCGAGCGACGTCTGGGTAGCGCTCTTGCTGACCCAACCCAAAGACCAAAACGGTGCTTTGCCATTGACGCGCGAATCGCATCGACCACCCGGCTACAATCCCCCAGGCTATATGGGGCAGAGCTAATGGAGCGGAGCTAGCACGATGGGCGCCGCCGTAGGACGCAGCAGGCGCGGCGGGTTTCGCGACATCAACGTCACCCCTTTGGTCGACGTCATGTTGGTTCTTTTGATCGTGTTCATCGTCACGGCGCCCTTGCTCACCACCGGCCTGCGCATCGACTTGCCGGAAGTACGCGCGGCCGAAACGCCGGTGAAAGACGCCCGGCTCCTGGTCACCATCACCAAAGAAGAACGCATCATGTTCGGTGAAAAGGACGTGACCGGCAGGATCGATGACGCCTTGAAAGAGAGCGAGCGGGTTCAGCGCGAGCGCGAGCTGTTCATCCGCGCCGACAAAGACGCCCGTTACGGTGTGGTCGCCACGGTGGTGGCTGCGGCGCGCAATAGCGGCGTCGAATCACTGAATCTGTTGGTGCAGCCGGAGCTCGAGGAGGTCACCGAAGGGGACCAACCAGAGACCGACGGCGGCGGTGCATCCAAGGGACGGACCGAGAGTGTCCCTGCGAAGTAAAGCGTCGTGAATGCCCCGATTGCCATCGCCAATCCACCGACCTTCACGGCGGGCGAATGGACGCTGGCCATCGTCTTCGCCCTCTTGATGGAGGGTGGAGTGCTCGCGCTACTGGCGACGAGTGAGAACGAAGCAAAGGTCGCCCAGCGCGAAGAAACCGTCCAGCGCGAGATCCCCATCGCGGTCAAGCCGATGCTCGATGAGCTCCCGCTTTTGAAGCTCGGCGGAAAAAAGAAGGTCAAGCCCAAGCTGCCGGACATGTGGAAGAAGCAGGCTCCGGTGCGACGTTTCGAAGAAAAAAGCGCCCCATCGGCCAAAGCCGAAGACACGCCCGAGGCCATTCCGACCAGCAAGCTCGCGGAACGCGACGCAGAGGCGCCCCCGCCCGACGCCGAAATCGCCAAAGAAGTCGATCAAGAATTGCTCGATGCCGCGCCAGACGCCGACCCCATCGAGGAGGGTGAAGGCGCCCCGGACGGGATCAAGGAGGGCACCGAGACGGACCCACTCAAGGCTCGAGCAGTGAGCCTGTACTTGGCCAAAATCATCGGCTGGTTCAACGCGCGTTTTCGACCGCCGGTCGACCAAATTCCCTGTGAGGAGCTCAAAAAATTGAGTAGCGGTGTGGCGGTCAACGTCGGACCAGATAGAACTGTCGCTGGGTACACGGTCTCCTCTCCAAGCGGCAACGCCGTCTTCGACGCGCAAGTACGAGCCACCATGGATTCTTTGATAGGTCAGCAATTACCTCCACCTCCGCCTCTTTACCCGGATATCTTGGACTCGACAGTCTTCCCCAGGCTGTCTGGCGCGGGCGCAAAATGCGAGTAGCCACGCGCATCGTCCGCACACTGCTTAGGGGTACGGCGCTTGCGAGCGCGATGCTCATGACAAGCGCCGTGCACGCACAAGAAGGTCCGAAGAAGCCGGACGAAAGCGTGCTGGGTGAGTTCGTGGTCACGGGCGTGGTCCAAGAGAAGATCCCCAAGATCGCCATCTTGCCTTCCCTTTCGCCCGATCTCGAGGACGTCGTCGTACGCAGCGTGGTGCGCCGCGACTTCGAGCTGACCGGCATGTTCGACGTCATCGACGATGCCAAAGCCCCCCCGGGGCTCTATGGTTTCGACGACCCCGTCGACATCGATGCCTGGCGAAAGCTGGGGCCTGAAGCCATCGTCAAGGTCGCCGCTCGAAAGCACAAATCAGGCAAGGTTCAGGTGTTCGGTCTGGCCTACTTCCTCTCGGTAGGCAAAGACCCGGTGTATCAGAAGACGCTGCTCGTCGATGAATCGCTGGTGCGCGTCACGGCTCATCGAATCACGGATGCGTTGCTCGGGGCGCTCACGGGACGCCCAGGGGGCTTCGCCAGCCATTTCACGTTCGCCGCCAAGTGGGGGCGCCACCAGCGCGTCTTCACCATGGATGCCGACGGGCACGATTTGACGCCCGTGAGCGATCCGAAAGCCACATCCATTGCTCCGACCTGGGGCCCTCATGAACAGCTCTTCTATCTGAAGAGCGATAACTATGCCCCGTTCAAGCTGTTTCGGTACGAAAGCAAGAAACACATCGCTCTCGACTTGCCCTTTCGCACCAGCATTTACAGCGTGGCGTTCAACAAGGACTACACCAAGCTAGCCATCGCGGTCGCCGAAGGCGGTGGCAGCTCCATTTACGTCGGCAATGCCGATGGCAGCGGTTTGACTAAGGTCTCCACGACACCGCTCTCGACTCACCCCGTATTCAGCCCCTCCGGCAAGCTGGCCTGGATTGGTGGTACGCCGACCAAGAGCGGCACTCAACGCGTCTACGTCGACAACAAGCCGGTTTCGCCGAATGGCTTCACCGCGGCAGCACCCACCTTCTGCGATACCGAAGACGGTATCCGCTTGGTTTACGCGGTTGGCGTCGGCAACGACAATCAAGATCTGGTCATGAGCGGTGAGATGGGTCAGGGCATCGCCCGCTTGACTCAAAACCAAGGCTCCAACTCGTACCCAGCCTGCAGCCCAGACGGGCGTATGCTCGCCTTCTTCTCCACTCGCAACAAGAAGAAAGGGTTGTACATGATGTCGCTGAAGCGCTGGCGCACCCAGAAGGTGATCAGCCAGTATGGGGAGAGCTTGCGCTGGGCACCGCTAGACCCCCCGCCCCCGTCGGCAACACCCTAGCGGGTCAGCGAGGTCGCCGCATCAAATCGGTGATGGCGTGAGTAGCGCGCGCGCCGAGTAGGCCGAACTGCACTCCAAACCCGTCCGGTTTGACCCAGCGAACCACGGCAGGCAGCGTGGCTTCTTCTTTGGTGCCGGGGAGCTGGCAGACGATCGACACCTTCGCCGCGAAGGGAGGATTGACACTGGCCTCGATGTACATGCCGCCCAGGCTGATGTCTTTGGCGAGCCCGTCGAACGGCTCTTCGCCTTCGACCTGGCAGCGCACCGGAGATGTGATCTGACTGCGCGGGTGCTCTCGTTTTTCTTGCACGTGATTCCTCGGACGGAACGATTGCCAGACTGAGTTGGCCGAACAGAGCGGGCCTCGCGAGACATCGCGCCGTCCGGTCATTTATCGTGGCGACCGGAACCCAACGCTGTCAAGCTGCCAAGCGCGTTGAAGCGACAGGGCGACAAGCCGACCGGTGTCCGGCGCCACTTGGACGGTTGGGAGCTGGCTCTGGTGACCGTGACGATGGCTCTCCTTGCGGCCGTACTCGCGCTGCCACGGCCTGTCGAACCCCATCACCTTCCCGAACCCGAGCTCGACCCTCGCCGAGTCGCCGACATGGCCCGCACCGAGGCGGAAAGGGCGCAGCGTGTGCGTGACACGCCTCTACCCTACGGCATCAGAGCCACTGGCGAGGCATTTCGCGCGGTTGGCGCCGCGACGTTCCGCAACGACGAGGACGTGACCGAGACTTTGACCAAGCTCACTCGAACCGCACGCGTGGCCCTCTCCGAGCACGGCCCGGAAGCCCTGTTGAACCTACGCGCCATTCAATGCGAGCTCTTCTTGGCGGCGCTGGGCGCTTGGGAAGCCACCGGCATCGTCGACGCGGAGCTCGTCGAGCTGGGTGGCACCTTCCTGGGAAAGGCACGGAGCAGCCAGTGGCTGGACGATTCTGGGCGTTTGGCCCTGAAGCGCCACGAGCGGTCCATTCTATTTCGTGTGCGCTGGGGGCTCCTGACAGGGCTCGGTAAAGCCCATCCCTTCAAACCAACCCTCGCCGAATGGCGCGTGTACTACGCATTTCTCTTGAGGCATCCAGAAGCGCCAACCCGAGGCAGCAGCGGGGCGCGGGTGGACCAGCAGCTCGCCTATGTGAACGCTCTGGCACGCGTCGACCCCAGTTATCCGGCGGACTACGCGCGGGGCGTGCTTTTGTATCGCGGCGGGCGGCACACCGAGGCTGCTCGCGCATTTGGCAGACATCTCCAGCTTCACCCCAACGGACCGTGGACCCTCAGAGCGCGCAACTTTTGGTTGGCGACGCGGGGCGCCGATCCGGACGCGATGTGACTGGGAAACCCGCTGGAATGTGCCATAAGGCCCACTGAGCAGCATGTCCGTGGACGGTCCGGAACATCGGCGCATCGAGCTACGCGCCGCCGTAATGGAGGCCAGCGCCGGCACTCGGAGCCTGCATTACGTCCAGGTGCAGGGCTGTGCGGCGTCCGCGCTCATTCACGGCATCCGTCAAGTTTCCGATCGACCCGTGCTCTATGTCACGAAGGATTCTCAGAGCGCGACTCGCGGGCTCGACGACCTGGCGGCGCTCGGCTCGGGGGCTCTTCGGCTGCCAGCGTGGTTACGCCCGGGTAAGCGCACGCGCGCGGTGTCCTACGACTTGACGGAGGGTTCCGCCTACGACGAGGCGTTGCCCGACAGGCGGCGCGAGATGGCACGCGTCGCGGCGCTGTACCTGTTTCTGTCCGGTCGTCGCGATACGCTCGTGGTCGGAGCTCGCGCTCTCGCTCGCAAATGCGTGCCTTTCAGCGTGCTGGCCGAGAGCGCGCTCACGCTGAGCGCGGGCAGCACCATGGCCCTGGAGAGTACCACGCTGCGACTGGTGCACGCAGGGTACCTCAGGACTCCGCTCGTCGAAGAGCCTGGCGAGCTGGCGGTGAGGGGCGGCCTGCTCGATCTTTGGCCGACCGGGCAACACCGACCGGTGCGCGTGGAGCTTTCGGGTGACCACATCGTCTCTCTCAAAGAATTCGACCCGCAAACACAAAAAAGCGGGGCAACCCTCGAGCACGTCGTGGTGCCGCCGGCACGCGAAGTTCAGCAGCTCGGGTCTGTGCTCGAGCGCGCCAAGAGCCTGGTGCAATCGCTGTGCGATGCCGTCGATTATCCCACACTGAAAACCCGCGCGTTGCTCGACGATGTGGGTGAAGCCCGGACCTTCTTCGGTGCTCAGGCCCTTTTGCCTGCGTACTACGAGCTGGTCCCGCTCACGCGGCTCATCGATCCGGCAACGCTCATCGTGCTAGAAGACCCCTCGGCCATAGTGCAGGCGTGGCGGGAGGACCGCGTCCAAGCCGAAGCGGCCGAGGCACGCGCCGCGCATCGGCCGCACTTTCCGCTGTCAGCGCTCTACGTCGACGAAGCGGACCTGATGGCGGACCTGCACGCGCATGCGACGCTGACCCTGCATCGACGTAGCGTGCTTCAGGCCGCCGACGCCTCGCTCGCACTCGAATCGCTGGAAGGCGCGCCAGCGGGAACTTTGGCGCTGGATAGTGACGATCACCAAGCTCTGGAACTTTTGCTGAAGCGGGCGCGCGACGAGCGGGGACACGAGTCGGTTCTCGATCCACTTCAAAAAGAGCTCTTGCACTGGTCCGACAGGGGCTATTGCACGACGCTCGTTGCGCGCACCGCACCGCAAGCGGACCGCCTGGCCACACTGCTCCGCCATCGCAACATCAGAGCCAAGCTCGCCGAGCCCACGAGCGCGGGGCCCGAAGCGTTCGAGCCAGGCTCGATCACGATCGCAGTGGCACCCTTGGCGCGCGGCGCCCTGTTCGCATCGGATGGATTCGTGCTCCTCACCGAAGAGGAGATCTTCGGCCAACGCCGTCACCTGGTTCGGCGCGCTCGCCGGCAGGCCGCACCCGTGTTGGACGACCTCAGAACCTTGGAGGTGGATGACTACGTCGTGCACGTCGAGCACGGCATCGGCCGGTACAAGGGCCTCTCACATCGGAAGGTCGGCGACATTTGGCTCGACCTGTTGGTGGTGGAGTACCAAGGGGGCGACAAGCTCTTTCTCCCCGTCTACCGTCTGAACCAGATCCAGAAGCACGCGAGCAGCGACGCACAGGCAAAGCTCGATCGCTTGGGTGGTCAGACCTTCGCGCGCACCAAGGCGAAAGTCCGCCGCAAGGTGCGCGACATGGCCGACGAGTTGCTACGCCTGTACGCGGAGCGCATGAACGTCACCCGCCCCCCGCTACCAGCGCCGGGTGATGACTATGCCGCGTTCGAGGCGGCATTCCCTTTCGAAGAGACACCCGACCAGGCCGGGGCCATTGCCGATGTCTTGGCAGACCTGAGTCGCGACGTGGTCATGGACAGGCTGGTCTGTGGCGACGTCGGCTTCGGCAAGACGGAGGTGGCGCTACGTGCGGCATTCCTCAACGTGATGGATGGCCGGCAAGTAGCCCTTCTGTGTCCGACCACGGTATTGGCGCAGCAACATTTCCTCACGTTCCAGGCACGTTTGGCGCAATACCCAGCCGAAATCCGGGTTTTGAGCCGATTCCAGTCCAAAAAGGCGGTGAATGACACACTGGTCGGCCTGGCCAACGGAACGGTCGACGTGGTGGTAGGCACGCATCGCCTGCTGTCCAAAGACGTGCACTTCAAGCACCTCGGCCTTTTGATCGTGGACGAAGAGCAACGCTTTGGGGTGGCTCACAAAGAACGCATCAAACAAATCAAGCGCAACATCGACGTGCTGACCCTGAGCGCAACCCCCATTCCGAGGACGCTGCAGATGGCGGTCAGCGGCATTCGCGATCTGTCGATGATTTCCACGCCGCCTCTCGACCGGCGCGGGATTCGCACCGTCATCACCGGGACCGACGATGACGTCATACGCTCGGCCATCGAGCGTGAGCTAGGCCGCGGCGGGCAGGTTTTTTACGTGTACAATCGCATCGAAGGCCTGGAAAGCCGTGCCCAGCGCCTCAGGACGTTGCTGCCCGGCGTACGCGTCGCAGTTGCCCACGGCAAACAGCAAGAGCGACACCTGGAACGCGTGATGCTGGACTTCGTGCGGGGCAACTACGACGTGTTGTGCAGCACCGCCATCATCGAAAGTGGACTAGACATTCCGCGCGCAAACACCATGCTCGTCGACCGCGCGGATCTCTTGGGCTTGTCTCAGCTGTATCAGCTGCGAGGCAGGATCGGGCGCTCGCACCAGCAAGCCTACTGCTATTTGATGGTGCCGCCACCGAGCCGCATGTCCGATGTGGCGCGCGCCCGCATCGACGCCATGCAGCGCTATACCGAGCTTGGCTCGGGCTTGATGATCGCCAACATGGACATGGAGCTTCGCGGAGCCGGCGATCTATTGGGGGCCGAACAAAGCGGCTTCGTTCAGACCGTGGGGTTCGAGCTATTCTGCCAGATGCTGCAGGAGGCAACCCAGGAGTTGACGGGCCATGCAACGGTTCCGGACATCGACCCCGACCTCAGCATCGATGTCGAAGCGCTCATCCCAGATGATTACGTCGACGAGATTGGTGTTCGGCTCAGCCTGTACAAGCGTCTTGCCAGCGCCGCTGCCGCAGAAGACGTCGACGCCATCGCCAGTGAAATCGTCGATCGATTCGGGCCCCCACCCGAGGCCGTGCGTCGGCTGGTGTCGCTCATGCACTTGAAGGTCGAATTGCGCGCTCTGCGTGCGCTCGGATGCGAGGCCACCCAGGAGCGCGTTTCGCTTCAGTTCAGCCAAGATACGCCGCTGTCCGCCAGCGGCATTGGGGCGCTGGTAGCCTCGGATCCCAAGCGCTACTCACTGAGTCCGGCGGGCAGGCTCACGCGGCGAGCCGCACCGAGCGAGCGCTTGGAAAATGGCCTGGAGCATGCGAGCTTGCTGGTGAGCGAGCTCATGTCGCGCTTGGCGTCGAGCTGAGCGAGCCTTTGGACCCGGCCACCTGCGCGCGCCAGCGCAGGTAGTGATCTGCAAGCACCAACGCCACCATGGCTTCGGCCATAGGTATGAATCGCGGCAACAGGCACGGGTCATGCCTGCCCTTCGTGCGAATCGTCGTGGCTTCACCGGACTTCGTGACCGTAGGCTGCTCGCGCGGCAAGCTGCTGGTCGGCTTGACCGCGGCGCGCAGCACGATCGGCTGCCCCGACGAAATACCGCCGAGCATGCCCCCGTGGCGATTGGTCGAGGTGCTGACCGTGCCGGCAGTAGGGCCTGGCACGAACGGGTCGTTGTTTTCGCTGCCTCGCAGCGTCGCGCAGCCGAACCCGACGCCGTACTCCACGCCGAGCACGGCAGGTAAACTGAACAGCGCCTTGCCCAAGTCGGCCTTGAGCTTGTCGAACACGGGCTCTCCCAACCCGGCAGGCACGCCGCGAGCCACGATTTCGGCGACCCCTCCGATGGAGTCTTGGTTCTTTCGCAGTTGTTCGATGAGCTCGACCATGGCTGATGCGACATTCGCGTCGGGGCAGCGAACCAGGTTGGGGTCGCCACTCGACAGCGTCTCGACCTGCTCGAGCGTCACGCTGGCCGGGTCGACCTCGGCTTTGAGGTGACCGACCTGCTTCACGTAGGCGAGGACTTCGGCGCCCAACTCCACGCGTAAGAGCTTCTTGGCGATCGCTCCGGCCGCGACGCGCGCCACTGTCTCGCGCGCGCTCGATCTGCCTCCTCCACGGTAGTCGCGGAAACCGTATTTGCTGTCGAAGGTATAGTCCGCGTGACCTGGCCGGTACTTGTCTTTGATGTCCGCGTAGTCGCGTGAGCGCTGGTCGGTGTTGCGGATCAATATCGCGATGGAGGTTCCGGTCGTTCGGCCCTCGAACACACCGGACAAGATCTCCGGTTCGTCCGCCTCCATGCGCTGTGTGACCAGTTTGCTTTGCCCAGGACGGCGCCGCAAAAGATCTGGAATCAGGTCGGCCTCGGAGAGCTCCAAACCGGGTGGACAACCGTCGACGATCACCACGTTGCCGGGCCCATGCGACTCTCCCGCAGTGGTGATCACGAAGGCCTGACCGAAGCTGTTACCTGCCATGACGGTCTTATAAACCATGGGTTAGTCGCGCGCACTTCGTTCGCGCTGCGAACGACTCGGCCAGGCTCCCCTCATGCTACCATCGGAGCCATGACACAGCCCCCGCTGACCCGGCTCACCGAAGAGGAACTTTTGTTCAAAAACCAGGTCCTTGGCTTCGCCAAGGAGCGCATTGCGCCGCTCGTCGCCGAGATGGATCGACGAGCCAGCTTGGAACCCAAGTTACTTCCGGCCTTGTTCGAGCTGGGTCTGATGGGCATCGAGGTTCCAGAAACCTACGGGGGCTCCGGCAGCAGCTTCTTCTCCGCCATTGTCGCTATCGAAGCGCTGGCTCAGGTCGATGCCAGTGTTTCGGTGCTGGTCGACGTGCAAAACACTCTGGTGGCGAATGCCATCCAGCGGTGGGGGAGCGAACACCAAAAGGCTCACTACCTACCAAGATTGTGCAGTCAGTGGGTTGGCTCGTACGCCCTGAGCGAGGCGGCGTCGGGCTCGGACGCTTTCGCACTGAAGGCGCGGGCGACACGAGAAGGCGAGCAGTTTCGTCTAGACGGGCGCAAGCTGTGGATCACCAATGCAGCAGAAAGCCAGCTGTTCATCGTCTTCGCCAATATCGATCCCGCGTTGGGTTACAAAGGCATCACGGCTTTTTTGGTGGAGCGCGACAGTCCCGGATTCAGCGTGGGAAAGAAAGAAGACAAGCTGGGAATTCGCGCCTCGAGCACCTGCGAATTGATCCTGGACGGCTGCCTGGTGTCCAAAGACAGCGTGCTGGGTCACGTCGGTCAAGGATACAAGGTGGCCATCGAGACGCTCAACGAGGGGCGCATCGGCATCGGCGCACAAATGTTGGGTATCGCCCAAGGCGCTTTCGACGGCGCGCTGGCGTATCTAGAAGAACGCGAGCAATTCGGGAAGAAGTTGGCCGATTTCCAGGGGGTTCAGTTTCAATACGCCAGGCTGGCTACCGAGATCGAGGCGGCGCGCCTTTTGGTCTACAACGCGGCGCGCCTGAAAGACGCGGGCCTGCCCTTCGTGAAAGAGGCCGCCATGGCCAAGCTCTACGCCTCGGAGGTCGCCGAGCGCAGCGCCTCGCTCGCCATCGAGTTTTTCGGAGGTGTGGGCTTCACCCGCGAGTACCCGGCCGAAAAGTTCTACCGCGATGCCAAGATCGGCAAGATCTACGAGGGTACCAGCAATATGCAGCTCTCGACCATTGCCAAGCTGCTTCGGCAGAAGTCGTGAGCTCGAGCCACCATCAACCGGTGTCGCTTCGTTCGAGGCGGCGGGATAGGCAAATGGCCCACTCGAGCACACTGATCACTTCGTCCGCTGGCGCGGGCTTTTGAAGGATTCGGTGGCAGAGCGCCTCGACCTGCTCTCGCCCAATCGTCTCGATTTGCGAAGAGTGAACCACGCGGACACAGTAGGGGAAGCGCGCCTGTATCATCTTGAGCAAAGTGAGACCGTTCACGTGCGGCATCTGCAGGTCAGTCATCACGCAGTCGAAGCGCATCGCGTTGAGCGCCTCCATGGCGGCGGCACCACTGTAGGCACAGTGAATCTCCCACTCCGGTCGGCGTTGGTTCAAAATCCTGCACAAGCCGCGGAGCAGCGCTGGCTCGTCGTCGACGAGCAGACAGCGCACGGGTCGCTCGACTGCGCGTGATGTGGGGCTCAGGCTTTCGCTCATGCGCAGGGCAAAAAGCAAGAAGCGCTCCATCCGCTTGGCCGGCCTAGCCCAGGCTAGCCTAAGTGGGCTCGGTTAGGCCTCGTGCTTGCTCTCTTGGCACAGCTGGCTATGGTGCGCGCTGACATGGAGCATGGCCTAGTCTCGTTGGCAAAGATCGTCGGTACTCTGGTCGTTAGCATGAGCATCGTGCCGCTGCTGTTCCTGTTCTTGGGTCGCGGCGAGCGGAGCGAGCCCGAAGAAGACTTCGACTCGATCCGCTAACGGCGTACGGCGCGGGCTCAGCGTCGTACTTCTTCGCGCACGACGCTCAGCGTGCGCTGCTGGCCGCCGCGGTCGATGGTCAGCACCACGTGTGATCCGACCGGACCAGAGAGCAGCAATCTCGCTTCCGGCATGTTGCGCGGAGCGCGTCCATCGATGGTGAGCAAGCGATCGCCGATTTGAAGTCCAGCGCGCTCGGCCTCGCTAGCGCCCGCAACATCGACGACGACGACTTCGAGCCCGGTGCCCGCACCGCGCTCGCCCAGGGTGACAGCCAGGTGGCCTTGGGCGACGGGTAGATCGTTCTCGATGGCCTGATCGAGGTGCAGCACGACGCCCGTCGTCGAGCGGCCGCTATCGACCACAACGCCGCCGGTTCGACCGCGGCCCACGCCAGGTGCATACGCACCGAGCTCGACGCGGCCGGGCGACAGCCCCTCGAGCTCGAAGTGGCCCTCGGCATCGGTGACGGTCAATCCCGACGGCAGACTACCCAGGGGCAGGTACGCGGGCACGAAGCCGACCGCCACGCGCGCGCCTTGCACGGGCTTGCCGGAAGCATCGAGCACGGTACCGGAAACGCTACCCGGCTCGGCCAAGTCGATCGGGTCGACCTCGAAGGGACGGTCCGCGCGGCCGGTTTCGGTCACCAGCACCTGGAGCTCCGCGGACGCGTGCTCGGGGTGCTCGACACTGATGCGCGCGTTTCCCACCGGCACGTGCTCGAAGCGATAGGTGCCTCGTTCATCCGTCGTCGTCAGGCGACGCTCACCAGCGGAGAGCAACGTGACTCGGGCGTGAGCCACCGGAAAGCGGCCGCGCACGGCAGTAACCCGTCCAGTCACGCCGACGCCAGCTTCCAAACGCACGGTGATGCTGTCGGAGACCTGCTTCAATTCCACGCGGCGAGGCGCGTAACCTGCCGCTTCGACGGACACGAGCGCCGGCAGGCCAGCTAGCTCTGCCACGCTGACGCGCCCATCGTCACCGGTGAAGTACGTTTCGCGGAGCGGAACGCTCGGGTCGAGCGATGTCACGCTCACTTGAGCCATGCCGATTGGTGTATCGCGTTCGCCCATGACGAACACTTCGACGTCTGCTCGAGGTTCTGGCAACGTGAGCTCGATTTCGGTACGCCCCCCCTCGGTGACCTCCAAGTGCTCGCGCAATGCCGACCGCCCAGTGTCGCCGGTACGCGACACCGAGATCACCACCTGGCTGGGAACCGCGGCAAAGACGAAGCGGCCGTCGTGAGCAGTGATCGCATAGCGCTCGTACGTTCCCCTGAGCGCGCGCAGCTCCACCGTGACGCCTGACACGGGAAAGCCCCGCGCATCGTTGACGCGCCCTTCCAGCGTGCCACCTCGAAACAACTCCACGCGAACCTTGGCGCGGCCACCGGGCTCCAGCGTCACCGCTTCGGAAAAGTTCTCGACGAAGTCGGGGTGCCTCACCAGCGCGTGGACACGTCCCGGAGTCACGGGGTGCAGCGAAAATTCCCCGTTGCCGCGCGTTACCCAGGGCTCGATCGGCTCAGGCTCCTGCCCTTGAAACGCAAGCATACCGCCGCTCTCGACGCCGTCCGACCCAAGCCCGGGGATGGGTGGTACCGGGCCGGGCATCACACCGAGCTCACCGGCGGGGATCATGCTGACAGGGCCGGCCAAAGCCCACGCAAAGTGCATACGACTGAAGTTCATCAAGAGCGGCGACTCCGAAATCGGAAACCCGAACCGGTCCGATCCGACGACTTCGATCGAGGCGCCCACGACGGGACGACCTTCCCGATCGACGACCTCTCCTTCCAGCGTCGCACCGCGCGAGAGCGCGATGCGCACCTTGGCCTCCAGATCGTCGGGAACTGGAACTCCCGAGCGACTGACGAAACCTTGGGCCCGAGCCGCGAGCATCGCCGGGCCAAGGGCAATCGGACCGAGCACGACGCGTCCCTCCCGATCGGTGCGCCCTCGTCGAGGGAAAGAACTCAAGCCCCCCTCCACCAAAACGACGTCGGCTGCCTCGACGGGTGCTGCGTCGGCGCGCTCTCCGTCGACGACGAGCACCTCGACCATGCGACCAGGCTGTAACCTCAGGGTCAGCTCGTCTTGGGCTCCGTCCGCCAAGGTGAACCCGTACACGGTTGGTGATACTTGTCGCCCCTTGTAGGCGGACAGGTCGTAGGAGCCTGCGAGCAACCCCGTGATGGTAGCGACGCCGGTCGCGAGCGTCGTGGTTCTTCGCGCGGGCCACAAGCGCGCACCCGAAACGACGACCGTAGCGCCAGAAACTGGGTTCCCACTGGCGTCGACCACGTGCACCGAAAGCGCGCCGAGCTTGCGTAGCCTGACCTCGACGTCCTCCTGCGTCTCCAGCCGGCGCGTCTCGTAACCGCGTGCCGACACGCGCACGCGCCACGGCGCGCGAGCAAGCCGCGCGAGGCGAGCCTTCCCCGATCGATCCGTCAGCTCGCCGTGCGGCAGGCGATCCTCGTCTTCGACCAATACAGTGGCTTCTTCCAGAGCCCGACCAGACTCGTCCTGGACGCTAACGGTGAGCGCGTGCGCCGGGCCGAGCTCTACCTGCGCCTCGCGCGGCGTCTCGGTGAGCACGAGCTCGGTCGAGGTGCGTGCGAATCCTTCCTTGTCGGCGAGCAACCACACGACCCCGCGCGGCAGGCGACGAAAGTGTGCCCGGCCACTGGCATCGGTGCGGCCTTTGCCGGCCCAGAAGTACTCTTTGTCGCGCTGATAGAAGACCGTCAAGGTAACGTTGGCCAAAGGTTTGCCCGCGACGTCTCGCGCCAAAACGCCAAGCTCCGCATCTTGCAAGGTGCCTCGAGGCAGTAGCGGCTGCTGCTCGGTGCTCACCGCGCGCACGGGGGTATCCACGAGGCCGAGCGCCAAGACAAGGCATGCCAGCGCCGCCACCACGGAAATCAGGCGGTCCAAGCTGCTGAGGCGCGTCACGCCGCCAACGATACCCCCGAGGGGGTGGAGCTGGCCCGCTTTTAAGCGCTGCGTAGCTCCGGAAAGCGTCGGAAACGCCGGCTTTCACATCGGTGCTATGCTGAGGGCGGTGCGGTCTGTTCCGGGTACGCTGCTTGTCGCCGTCGCGTGCGTCGCGTCGTGCAACGACCCGCGCCCGCCACCCTTGCAAGAGGCACCCGACGGCACCGGCGGCTCGGGTGGCATCGATTGGAACCCCACGCCGTGCGTGGGACCACCGCCGCCTGACGGCGCCAACTATTGCGGCGACGAAGTGGTTCGGGTCTTTACCGAAAAGCCCGTCGTCTACTTCGTGTTGGACGCGTCGGGCAGCATGGGCGACAAGTTCGAGGACGCTGGGCGCAGCAAGCTGTTGAGCGCCAAGTTCGCCATTCGCGACCTGCTGCTTGCGATTGGCCATCGCATCAGTTACGGCGCCGCGGTATTCCCGGATGACAAGAGTGGGGAGGCATGTGCCCTAGGCCGGCAAGTGTTCCCCGCCACCGAGGGGGATTCGTTGTTCTGCCAGTCCGGCGATACGGGCCCGGTGCTGAGACGACTGTTGGACAGCATCAGTCTGCGTCAGGCCGAGGGAGGGACGCCGATCGCAGAAACCCTGGCCCGGCTTTCGCCCACCTTGAGCGCCCTGGGCACGCGGGTCTCGGTGGTGCTCATCACCGACGGCGCCCCGAATTGCAATCTCGGAGTGAGCTGCAGCCCAGAAGCGTGCATAGCCAATCTCGAACAACACCTGGTCGGCGAATGGGTCTGCGGCCGCGATCTGGATTGCTGCGATCCCGATCAGGTCAAAAACGCCACCTTGAACTGCATCGACTCGAAGCAAACCAGCAGCGTGATCTCGGATTTGGCCGATGACGGGATCCGCACCTTCGTGGTGGGCATGCCCGGCAGCGAGCCATTCGTCACCGTTCTGGATGCACTGGCAGAAGCCGGCCAAACGGCGCGGGAAGGCCAAGACACCAAGTATTACTCCGTTCGTGACGGCGCGGACCTGTCGAACAGCTTGTTCAGCATTGGCGACGAAGTCAGCCTGACTTGTCAATTGGAGCTCGCGAAGGCTCCGCCGAATCCAGAGCTCGTAAACCTATACTTCGACAGTGATTTGGTCGAACGCGACGAAGAAAACGGCTGGTCGTATTCCGGCAATTCGCGCATAGAGCTCCACGGTCGGTCGTGTGACGTGCTAAAGAGCGGAGCAGTGACAGAGGTACAGGTCGTTGCCGGCTGCCCAACACTCATCAAGTAAAATTCAAATGTCCCTGCCGTCCGATGATCCCGAGTTCATGGAATTGCGCGATGAAATCGACCGGCTGGACCAGCAAATCTTACAATTGATTGCCGCGCGCATTCGTGTGGTGCTCAAAGTAGGCGATTACAAGCGGGCGCGCGGTCTCAAGGTCTACGACCCGGAGCGCGAGCGCACCCTCCTCGAACAGCTGGCGCGAGCCGCGCCACCGCCGCTCGACGGCGAAACGGTCAAGCGCATCTTCGAACGACTGGTAGACGAGTCACGCCGCCTGGAACAAAAGCACATCGACACCGATCACTAGCACTCAGTCAATGCAAGCTGTGTCAGTGCAAGGTGTGCCAACGGCCGTCGTGTTCGACCTTGGGAACTTCCGGCTCGCGAAGGCCGGGTCCGATCTCGGGCACTTCTGGAGCGCTGGGGCGGGTGAGCACGATGTGCACCCTACCTAGTGCCTCCGCAGAAGCCCGCTTGGCGACGCTCAGGTCTTCTTGCGCTTCTTCACGGGCCCAGCGCGCAAGCGTGACCTCCGCGCGCGCCTTTCTGCGCCGCCAGCCCCAAACCAAAAGTCCGAGCACCCCTACCCAAATCACCGTGCTGCTGAAAAGCACTGGCCAAAAGGTGTAACGCTTGGCCACGTCTTCGAGCCATTCGTACTCGAGCGTGCCCAGCTCGTTACCGTAAGCATCGCCGAAGGCTGCCGCGAATGGCTGGCCTGCCCGCATCCGCGCCATGGCCGCACGGAATCGATGCTCATCATGATCGCGCATCAAGAATCGGACGAAATCGGCGGCCTGCGCATAGGCTATGGACGCGGTATTCGGATCTGCCGGGAAGCTCGTCTCGAGCTCCGCCATCGGGAGCAGATCTTCGGAGAGCGTCGCGCTCCAAAGCGTCCAGAGCCGCGTGGTTCGATTCTCGCCGGAAGCATGAACCGCAAAGCCTTCGTTGAACCAACGAGGAATGTGCCGACCTTCTACCGCATCGTGCATCGCGACGTGAACCAGCTCGTGCTTGAACACCTCGAGCAGGTCGTGTTGCGAGTTCGGGTGCAACGGCTGAATCGTCAGCAGCACCAGACCGATCTGAGAATACGCCACGCCCGAGGCATAGCTCGGCACGCTCCCCTCCGACGGAGCCAACGAGCGCATTTCTCTCGGCGTCCGAGCGATGCGCACGTCGACGCGCTCGAGCACCGGGTGGCCAAGGCGCCGCGTCAACTCCGCTTTGAATGTCTCGGCCTCCTTGATCAACGGCTGCACTCGTTCCAGCACTGACGGATGATACGAGTACTGAATCCAGCCGCCGTCGTAGGTGTTGTACCCAGGCGGCTTGGGTAACGCGACACGCTCGAGCCCGTGAGCCCACGGTGCATCGCCGGGTCTGCTCGCCGGGTCACCGCTCGGCTCCGGCTCGGAGGTTCCGCCGAAACTGGCCGCCTGGGCCCCACCCGGTACCGCGACCAACAGCAGCGCCAACGAGACGACCAAGGCTCGCCACGCGAGCTGTGCCCAGCCTCGCGCCAGCAAGAGCCCGCGACGCGTTTGGCTGCTACGGGCGGACATGATCCTCAGTATGGATCAGCCCGCGCGACGAGTCGCGCTGACTCTGCTGCTGAGGAAAAAGCCGCTTCACCGGAGCCCGAGGAAGTTAAGGTCGAGAGCCAGCTCCGTCAACGGCCGGAGGAGCAGGACGTCGCGGAGGCGAAACGCTTCAAGTGTTCACCGGTCGAAGCGCCCGGCACTGGCTACGCGGCAGGGCTCACGCGCTGACCAACGCCACCAGTACACTGAACGGCAGGGACAAGAGCACACTGCTCTGATCGACCCTATGCGCCGCCACGATTCCACCAGCAACGACAACTGCCCACAACGACCACGCCAGGGCGGCAGGCACACGGTCGAAATGTGAATCCAGACCAAAACGCCAAGCGGCCGCGAGGAACACGACCATCAAGGTTCCATCGAGCAGGACAGCCCCCGCCGCCGCTCCGAGCCCAGCGCTCATCATCAGAGCGGCCACCAAAGAGAGCAGCAAGGCCACCAGCAAGGCGACCAGCAACCCGCGGCGCACTCCCCGGTGCGGGCTCGTTCGTATGATGCTCGTCAGGCGCCCAACGACTACCCAAGCCCCGAGCACGACAAAGGCTGCAATGACAGCGAACGTCATCGCCCCCAAAGGGCGATGGTGCGTCGCGGTCTTGATCAATCTTCCCAAGAACATCAGCGGCCCAGCGCACAAGATCAATGCAGCCGCTGCGGACACCACCAGGCTATCGACTCCTCTGATCGCCCGGGCACCCACCAGCGCCGGCCCCAATACCAGCGCCCCGGAGCCGGCGCAGGTCGCCCACAACCAGAAAGGCGCTTGCCCGTCGGCCCGCGTCAAGGGCAGCGCACCCAAGACGAGCGCCGCCAATGTCCCGAACAGTATGCTCGCGCCGACGGCGGGCGCCCGCTGGTCGGCCTTTGGCAAGCGTTCGGCGCTGCTGGTCACGCAGCCCGCAGCTCCAAACGAATCCGCTGCTTCGCCCGCTCCGGCAAGTACCCGTGGGTGACGAACCAACGTACTGCGTCTTGCAGTGACTCTCGCAGCGGGCGGTGCTGGTAGCCGAGCTCTTGCTCGGCCTTTTTGCTGGTGACGAAACCAAAAGCCCCAGCGTAGTCGCGCATGACCTTGCGGGTGATTGGCGGCGGCTTGTTGGACCAACGAGCCGCCAGCTCGGCCACCGTGCCGACCAACGCGCCCATACCGGGTCCTTGTGTCTTGCCTGGCTCCGCCAGGCCCGTGAGCTCGCTCAACTCTTCGATGAAGCCTCGATGCGTGACGTCATCGCCACCCAAAATGTAGCGCTCACCGATGCGACCCTTCTGCATGGCCAGAATGTGACCCTGTGCCACGTCGCGCACGTCGACGACGTTGAACCCACCGCTCATCACAGGAGGTTTGAAGTTCGGTGAGTTCTTGAGGTACTGAAGAATGGCGACGCCAAGAGGGGTGGGCTTTGCATCGCCGGGGCCGACGACGCTGCTCGGCATCACGATCACAACCGGCTGCCCTGCTGCCGCTGCGTCGAGCGCAACCTGCTCTGCGTCGACCTTGGCTTGCACGTAGGTCTCGGGGTCGTCGAGGTTGAACTCGTGCTCTTCATCCATGGGTTCGTCGCTGTCACTGATACCCAACGTGGTCGTGCAGCTGGTGTACACGATGCGTTCGATACCGCGGCGTTTGGCGGCTTGCAGCGTGGCTCGCGTTCCGTCCACTGCGGCAGCCATGACCCGGCTCGGATCTTTGTCCGTCCATTGGTGGAGTGCGGCGACATGGTAGAGCCGCGTGCAGCCTGCCAGCGCTCGATATACCGTGTGTTCGACGAGACAATCGCCGACCGCAACCTCGAGCCGCTCGCCGCTCAGCTGCGCCAGCCGGCTCAGATCGGAACCGGGCCGCACGAAGGCCCTGACATGCTCACCTTGCGCGATCAGCGCCCGCACGAGCGCTCCGCCCAGAAAGCCCGAAGCCCCGGTAACCAGCGTCCACTTCTGTTTCATGGCCCGGCCTAATTACCATTCCTCGATCGAAATGTCTCCGCGGCACGAGCCAAGCTCCTACCGGCCTGCGCAGCTCGGCTCGGTACCCAGGACGCGCTCGGCAGCGGCCCGAGCGCCAGGAGCCGCGTGTGGCGAGAACAGCGGCTTCAATCGCTCTCGCAGATCGGGTGGGCCGAGGGCCGCCAACGCTTCGAGCGCAGCCATTGACAGGTTCTTCTTTGGCTCGTCGAGAAGGGGATCGGCACGCTTGACACCTAGCTCCGTCAGGAGCTCGAGTGACTGGCGATCGCAGAGACGGCCGAGTGCTCGAGCGGCCGCGGCACGCACGCGCGGCACCTCGTCGTCGTCTTCGAGGTGCTTGCGGAGTTGTGGCGCAAAGGCATAGGCGCGCCGACGCCCCAACGCTCGCGCCACGGGCGCGCGCACGAAAGGTGACGAGTCGTCGAGCGCTTGCCCGAGGGCTCGGTCCAACTCAGGGCTCGGCCCGAGGCCACCCAAAGCGTCCGCCGCGGCGCTTCTCACCATCGGCCAGCGATCGGCACTAAGCCGCTCGACCAAAGCAGCCTTTGCCGCGTCGGCACGCCGCTCACCCAGGGCCTCCACTGCAGCCTTTCTGACACGCACCGCAGGATCGCTCGTCGCACGCACCAGCTCCTCGGTCATTTGCGCCACGGCGCCCGCAGCCACGGCAGCTCCGTGCCGCATGTGCTGATTGTCGTCGCCGGTCAAGGCACGACTCAAGTAGTTGCGCGCCGTAGCGTCGACGCTGGACAGCGAAGCAGCAGGTCCCAGCAGCAAGAAACGCGTGCGAAAATCATTGCGCCTGGACAGCTCGGCGAAGGCTTTCAGCGACGCGCTTCCAAAGTCTGCCAGCGCGGGACCGAGCGCCCGCATCACGTCGAGGCGCGCGCGATCGGAAAGCTTTGGATCGGTCAGCACTTGCTCGACCGCCTGCTTGGCATCGGGATCGACAACGGCGCGAGCCAAGGCGATGCGCAGCAGACGGCGGCGCGCCTGGGCGTCATCGTCGAGCAGCGGGGCGATTTCGAGCACCGCGCGATCAGGAGCGATCAGGCCGAGCTCGTTGGCCAAAATCGGCCAGGCCCGGGGCCGGGCGATCCTCAGAGTCTTGACCAGGTGGTCCGCACTCTTTCGACCGCAGCGGCGTAGGCGGTCGCGAGCGTGAATCGCGTGAGCCTTGTAGCGGCTGAGCAGCGCTCGGACGTACGTGGGAGTCGCCAGCTCACAATCCGCTTGGTCCATCACGTCCAGCGCGACTCTGCGTCCCCCCTCGTCGAGGTCGCGGTAGGCATCCGCGACGGCTTGGAAGGCCGCTGGACCTCCCGCCATCAACATGGCCTTGGCAGCTTCGGCGCGCTCCCCGCCGCCTGCCAACGCGCCTACCAGGCCTCTCAAGTCGCTGGGATCGAACTCGCTCACGGCCGTGATCTCTGCGACGGTGACCTGCATGTCGGGGGCGTCACGGTCCGCGCTCTCGATCACCAGCGACACACAGTCGGTGCGCAGCGGCTCCTCCAGCATGACGCGGAATACGGCCCCCGGTGTCCGAGCCGCGTCTTCGGGCACGCTGACGAGCATCAAGTGCTCGGGCGTTGCGAGCCAGAACTCGCGAGGGCTCGCCACCTGCGGATTCGGCGATTCACCGCTTGGGCGAAGCACGAAATCGAAACCCATGATCGGAAGCTCCGGTGGAGCGTTGAGCTTGACGAACTCTCCCTTTCCGTCGCCGCCGCGGTTTTCGGCCCACGAGGTCGACAAGTCACCGTCAGTGAGATTCTGCGGAGCTCCAATGCCACTCGATGCGCCGACCGCGCGGAGCACGGGCGGACCCATGCGCGCAGCTCCATCCAGCCGCACCGCCTTCAACCGAGCGGCACGTGCACGTTCGCTGGGTGACAAGCGCTGCACCTTGGCTGGATGAAGCGCCAAGTCGGCTGGGTTCAGCAGGTTGGGGGCGAGCACGGTGGGACGACCACACAGCGAGATCGCTTCGTACTGTTTGCCGATGACGACTCTTCGCTCACCCTTGGCGGTCGGCTCGGAGACGTACACCATAGGCCCCTGCCGCGCACCGTCTTCGCCGGAGGTCAGCCCGGTAAACCCCTCGAAGACGACTTTGACCGGTCCACCCGAAAGCGACGCGGCAAGCACCACCTCGTAGGCACGAGCCCGAGCAAGATCGGGCATCACCAACCATACGGCGTGACGCCCTTGCCCGAGATTCAACAGCTCGAGGGTGGCAGCCCCTACCAAATTGGAAGCCTCGGAGGGCAGGGCAATGGGCTGACCTTGCTCGTGACTACAGGGCAAGCGCGGACACGTTGCGGCGCGCAATTGCCCTGCCTGAAACCCGACGGCCAGCGCCGCTTGCCCCGGCCCGGGCGGCGCCACGACGGGAGCGGGGGCGGCCCAACCCAGCGAGCTCGTGCTGATCGCTACGCAAACGATGACCCACGCCACTACGCGGATGGCCGGTCCCAAAGCTGTGTGCCTCACGCCGGGATGTTGTCAGGCGTCGCTCGGCAATGCCAGTTTTCGGGACCACAGAAACGCGTCTTGGCGCTCGCCGGCCCCTAGCAGGTGACGATGCAGAATTCCGGTGCGGCGGAAGCCGTTACCTAGAAAGCTGGCCGCCAGCTCCGATTCGTGCACCGGTGTCGTGGCGAAGCAGCTGACCACGCCGCGCTGGCGCAGGGCTTCACAGATGCCCGATAGCGCACGAGCCGTAAACAAGGCTTCTTTGGTCGAACGCGGAGCGCTGACGAGCTGAAGGTAGGCATTGTCGAAGCAGGCCTGGCTCTCGACGCTGGCGACCACGGTCAATCCACCTCGCGAAGCACACGCATAGTAGCAGCGCTCGGCGTCGCGGCTGAAAGGGTCGAACGACCCGAGAGCCGCCCCCGCGCGCTCGGCGACGGCCCTGGCACGGCTGAGCTCCTGTTCCCGAAGGCTCGTCACGCGCGGGGCAGGCAACGCTTTGCCCCACGTGCGCGCCAGCTTTTTGGCAGTCTGATAACTGTGGTCTGCGCGCACGCGGGTCGAGCGCAACACGCGAGCATCGATCTTGAATACCGTGTCGAGTCCACGGGGTTCCGCTCTGCGAGCGGCCGCGATCGCGATACGCGTCTCGGATTGCCGTGGTACGTCGTCATCGAGCAGACTTCCCAAGACGTAGGCGTCGCTGCGCTTGTAGAAGCCGGGAATACAGCCCTCGCGCGTAAACCCGAGGCGCGCCCAAGCGCTCACTTCGTCGCGCTCCACCAGCGTGAACAAACGCTCCACCGCGTGCTGCCGAGCAACTTCCAGAATCAGGCGGCATTTGTCCTGGCTTGGTCCGGAGCGAAAGTCGATCACCCGCATGGCTCGCTGCGCTCGATTGACCAACAGGCACAGGTAAATCCCTCGTCGCTCGATGACGACTTCTGGATTTGGTGCGGACAAGCCTTCAACGACACCCGCGATCATGCCATGCGCTCCTGACGCTCAACGGCGCGCCGGCCAATCCAGCACGCGAGCAATAACAAGCAGTTACAAGGCCTTCGCGGCCCCCTCATTTCAGAATTGAAATCACCTGTATCATGGCGGGTGATACAGATCAACCACCACGGGCGCTGGCCAGCCCCTGGGTCAAACGACCAGCGAGTCGAGGTCGACGCCGAGAGCCCGCAATACCTCGGCTTCGCGCTTGCGAGGTAGTGAGACTCGCGTCGGCATACCGCCGCTCAGCTTGAAGAGCTCCAAGAAGTTCAATCCGCTGTCGAAGCGAGCCGCCACCGTGACGTTGTCGCGATCGAGCACGATGCTGACGGGCTCGCGCTCTTGACCGAGCAGCAACAGCAGCGTCTTGTCGATTGGACCGAACCCGTTGGCGACGTCGACCAGCGCCACACCAGGAGGCAGCCGCCGATACGACTTCGCGGCGCGGTGTGTCTCGCGTTCGATGGGAACCAGGGCAGCGGCGGCCTGATCGATGGGCACCCACAACGATGCGTCGTTCAGGCCGCCCACCAAATGGCGCACGATGAGCCCCATGAGCGCCGTGTCCCGCGGTCGAGCCCTGAGAGCGCGGTCGATGCGCTCGCCCACTTTACTGGGGCGACCCAGGCGCGTGTCGATGGCTCGCGCGTCGTCGTCGCACCCGGCGTAGGGCTCGACTCCACCCAGCATCCATTTGGCAGCGCTGGCCAGACCATCGAAGTCGGTGTGGCACAAGACCGTATCCACCGGTCCGATACGCTCGACAAGCGCCGGATCGATCATTTCGGGGCACGCGCCGTGCTCGGCCTTGGTGGCCAGCACGAAGCGCGGATCGTCGGCGTAGCGCGCATGCGCCACGTGATCGTGATGGTCCACCCAACCCCGCAATCGGGGTCCCAATTCATCGATGAACCGTTGCGTGATCTTTTCGAACCCACCCCCGCTGCCGCTGCCCGCGAAGGCGATGTCGAGCACCACTACGCGCCCCTCGAGCTGGGATGGCTTGGGCAGCTTGCGCGGCGTGCCAAATGCAACGTCCTGCATTCGAATGCCTTTTAGCTCGTCCTGCCTGCCCGCGCCTGGAAAATCGCAATTCGCGCTCTCGGCGTCAGCAAGTCGAGCCGAACCCAGTTGTAAACAGCCAAGCTCACCACTACCTTGTCGCGCGTGGTCAGCACCAGTAGAGATACGATTCGTCGAGCTCTAGAAGCACCCCTGGTCGAAACGAACTTCACGGAGCTCGGAGCGCTCTACCGGGGCAAGGTTCGAGACAATTACAGCCCGGGTGACGGCCGGCGCATCATCGTCACCACCGATCGGATCAGCGCCTTCGACCGAGTGCTCGGTACGCTGCCGCTCAAAGGCCAGCTGTTGAACCAGGTTGCCGCGTGGTGGTTCGAACAAACGCGCCACATTGCAAAAAACCACGTGCTCGCCGTACCCGATCCCAATGTGCTGATTGCCGAAGAGTGCCAGCTGTTGCCAGTAGAAATGGTGGTCCGCGCCTATCTAACGGGCACCACCTCGACAAGCATTTGGGTTCACTACGAACGGGGGGTGCGTCACTACTGCGGGCATGTCTTGCCGGACGGTCTGGTGCGCCACCAGCGGTTGCCCGAAGTCCTCGTTACGCCCACCACCAAGGCCACGCATGGTGGTCACGACGTAGCTGTCTCGCGCGACGAAATCCTGAAGCAGACCTCCATGGCAGTCGAGGATTACGAGACCATGGAGCGTCTGGCGCTGGCGCTCTTCGCGGAGGGTGAACGCCGCTGCCGCGAGCGCGGACTGATTCTGGTCGACACGAAATACGAATTCGGCAAGACGAGGACCGGCGAAATCGTGGTCATCGACGAGATCCACACCCCCGATTCGTCACGCTTTTGGTTCGAAACCAGCTACCGGGAGCGCTTCGAACGGGGCGAAGCCCCAGAGAGTTTCGACAAAGAGTACGTACGGCGATTTCTGGTGGAGCAGGGCTTTCGCGGCGAGGGCGAGATCCCTAAGATCCCCGACGACGTGAAGATCGAGGCCATCTTGCGCTATGTCGAAGCCGTGGAACAAATCACGGGGCAACCGTTCGAGCCAAACTTGGAGCCTCCGCTCCCTCGCATTCGCAAGAACCTCGGGTTAGCGACACTGTGATGGCAAAGCTCGATAGTCCCATTTACATCATGAGCGCGGCTCGCACGCCGATCGGCGCTTATCTCGGCCGCTTGTCAGCAGTCAGCGCTCCCGAGCTTGGGGCTCATGCCATCCAAGCAGCGCTGGCGCGCGCCCACGTCAACCCCGACGACGTGGGAGAAGTCTATTTGGGCAACGTGCTCTCTGCAGGCGTCGGTCAGGCTCCCGCTCGCCAGGCTGCGCTCGAGGCGGGCATCCCCGCTAGCGTTCCCTGTACCACCGTCAGCAAGGTCTGCGGTTCGGGCATGCAAGCCGTGATCCTAGGAGCTCGCAGCCTGCTCGTCGGCGATGCGGAAATCGTCGTCGCAGGGGGGATGGAGTCCATGTCCAGGGTCCCCTACTACCTCGACAAGGCGCGCACCGGCTACCGTATGGGGGACGCCAAGCTAGTCGATGGCATGATTTTGGACGGCTTGTGGGACCCCTACAACGATTTTCACATGGGGCGCGCCGGCGAGATGTGCGCTGAAAAATATGCGTGCAGCCGAGAGGCTCAAGACGAGTTCGCCCGCGAAAGCTACGCGCGAGCGCTCTCTGCCATGGAACAGGGACGCTTCGAGCCCGAGCTGACCGAGGTCAAGGTGACTGATGCCAAAGGCGGCGAGCTGCTGGTGCGTGACGATGAAGAGCCCCGCCGCGGCAAGCCTGAGAAGTTCGCGCAGCTCAAGCCGGTGTTTGCCAAAAACGGCACCATCACCGCAGCCAACGCCTCGAGCATCAGCGACGGGGCAGCGGCTCTGGTTCTGTGCAACGAGGCCGGGCGGCGCAAGTTGGGGGGTACTCCATTGGCTCGCTTGGTGGGCTACGCCGGCGCAGCGCAAGCGCCCGAGTGGTTCACTACGGCGCCCGCGCTCGCCAGCCAGCGAGCCCTGGCCGCACTGTCTCTCGATGCGTCGCAGGTCGATCTCTGGGAAATCAACGAAGCCTTTGCGTGTGTCACCATGACCTGTGCAAGCCTGACGGGCGTTTCGCTCGACAAGGTCAACGTTCATGGCGGCGCCGTCGCGCTCGGTCACCCGATCGGGGCGACGGGAGCGCGTATCATCACGACGCTGGTTCATGCGCTGCGCCAGCGGGGCCAACAGCGCGGGCTCGCGACGCTCTGCATCGGCGGGGGCGAAGCGCTGGCGGTCGTCGTGGAGGCCGCGTGACCCCTCGGCGCGACGAGTTCGCGTGCGCCTACGTCGCTACGGGCTACCTGCTGGGCTCTAGAGCCGAAGCCCTGGCGACCGGGCTGACCAACGCCGACGCGGTGTCGGAGCTGTGTGAACGGCTCAGCGAACCCGATCGCGCCACTCGCGCTCAGGTGCTCGCCGGCGAACTGACCAGCTTGGCTCGTGCACTTGCCGAGTATCGGCTCGCATGATGCTCCACCACGCCAAGCTTCGCAAGCAGGGGCACTACCAGGCAGACAGTGCCGTTCGCGGCGAAGCACCCGACGCGAAGCGAGCCCGAGTGCTCCCAAAGCAGGTGGTCCTAGCCTCGGAACGGGCCCGTGACATCATCGCAGCCGCCCGCCGGCAGGCGGACCAGATCATCGCTCGAGCGGAGCAGGCCGCGGCCGAAGCCAGGCTGCGGGCGGAGGCCCAGGCGCGTGCCAACGCCAGCGCCGAGCTCGCTGCGCGCGCCATTGCGCTGCGAGCACGCGAGCTAGCCAGCGCCGAGCACACGTTGCAGCAACAGATCGAGCTAGCTCGGGTTTTGGCCGAGCGCCTGTTGGGTGAGGCCCTGGCCATGGACGAAACCCGCATCGTTGCCTTGGCGCGGCAAGCGCTTTCTGAAGCGCGTGGCGCGCGGCAAATCGTGATCGAGGCTCACCCGAGCGACGCACGGCTGCTGGAGCAGTCGCTTGCCTCGCTCTCATTGCAGGCGGGCACGCTCCAGGTTCACGCGGACTCCGAGCGCCCGCGAGGCGATTTGCGCATCGTCACCGAGCTGGGTGTGCTCGACGCCGCACTGGGCCCGCAACTCGAAAGGCTGACCTCGAAACTACGCGAGAGCCTCGAAGCATGAGCGAAGCACGCAGCCTACCCTCGAACGAGTATCGTTTCGATCCGCGCATCAACGCTGCATTCTTCGTCGCTACCGTCGCCACGGTGTTTTGGGCGGGCGGCTCTTACTGGGCATTGACCGAAGAAACTGCCAAGCTTCCGGCGCTGGAGCGCACGCTCAGCGGATGGACCTTCGCGCTGCCTCTGCTGGCGATTCTGCTTTTCCACGAGTTCGGTCACTACATCGCGGCTCGCATTCACCGAGTCCCCGCTTCACTGCCCTACTTCATCCCGGTTCCTATCGCCCTGGGCACCTTCGGGGCGATCATCACGATGCCGGAGCGCATTCGCTCCAAGAACGCGCTCTTGGATATCGGCGCTGCCGGCCCGCTCGCGGGTCTGGTCGTCGCGATCCCGACCGTGGTCATAGGCCTGTGGCTATCGCCGGTCGTTCCAAACCCCGAATCGAACTACACGGTTGAGGGCCAGAACCTGCTGTACATCGCCCTGAAGTACCTGGTGCACGGCCCGATTCCGGAAGGTCACGACGTGCTGCTGCATCCCACGGCTGCCGCGGGCTGGGCGGGCCTGCTGTTGACGATGTTCAACTTGATTCCGTTTGGACAGCTCGACGGGGGGCACATTGCGTATGCCCTATTGGGAGAACGCCACGCCACCCTGAGCCGCTGGGTGCGCTGGGGGCTTTTGACTCTGTTTTTTGCCCAATTGGCGCGCTTTTCGTTGCCCGTGCTGTGGGGCACGTCGTCGCTCCCGTGGGCGCTGGCGATCG
The DNA here is from genome assembly GCA_965651135.1 of uncultured Myxococcales bacterium. Taxonomy (GTDB): domain Bacteria; phylum Myxococcota_A; class Polyangia; order Polyangiales; family Polyangiaceae; genus JAICQQ01. The sequence continues at coordinate 5,223 of CBFGRJ010000012.1, read as the reverse complement.
CGAACTCGTGGACCTGGCTCTTGTGGTTCGGCCTGCTCTCGCTGATGAAGCGGCTGGCTGGCGGTTACCATCATCCACCCACCGACGACAGCACGCTGTCGCCGAAGCGCCGCCTGGTCGGTTGGGGGACGGCCGTGTTGTTCGTGGCCCTGTTCATGCCCACGCCGTTCACTAGTTATTGAGCAGGCTAGCGGGCGAACTTGGCCTTCACCTTCGCGCACACGTCCGGCGGTGCGTAGCGGCTCACGTCACCACCATACCGCGCGATTTCCCGAACCAGCGACGCCGAAATGAAGCCGTAGTTGGTGCGCGTGGGCAAAAACACCGTGTCGACCTCCGGGCGCATATCGGCATTGGCATGCGCGATCTGCAGCTCGTATTCGAAGTCCGTACCAGCGCGGAGTCCGCGAACGATCACGCGCGCGCCGATCTCGGAGGCGTAGTCGACCAAGAGACCTTCGAAGCTATCGACCTCGACGTTCGGAAACGGCTGGCACAGTGACTCCATCATTTCGCGTCGCTCGCTGAGGGAGAACAGCGCTTGCTTGGATGGGTGCACGCCGAGCGCCACCACGACGCGTGGGAAGAGTCGCGCCGAACGCTCGACGAGATCCATGTGCCCATATGTCGGCGGATCGAAGCTACCCGCGTAAATGGCCGTCTGCAGGGTGCCGGGCATGGCGCAAGCCTACCCGCAAGCCCGGGCCTCCGCAGTCAAATTGACTAGGGACTGGGCGCTGACTAGGGACTGGGGGGCGCGGCGGGTTCTTCGCCCGGTGCCGGGGTAGGCAGCTCCGCGGGCTCGGCGCTGTCGTCGGGTGGGGGACCCATCGGCACCGATTCACGCGGCATGTCTTCGAGCCACATCGTCTTTCCGCCGTCGACCAGCGTGACGCGAAAAGCGGCCAACAGGCCCGAACCCAGGAGGCCGTCGAGCTCGATGTCGAGGCCCTTCGCCAGCTCTTCCACTGGGCCGCCAAACACTCCCGGGACCTCGGGGACCTCGAACGCACCGAGACGCAGCATCGGCAGCGTCCCTTGCTTGATGGATTGCATGTTCGGCACCGCGGAGAGCGACGCTACCTTGACGCCGGCCTTCTCCCAACCTTGCTGGTCGAGCGCCACGGGGTAAGTCATCGACGTGTTCACCAGAAAGGATGCCTCGGGAGCGCCATCTTCCACTCCGAAGGCGCCGCGCAGCACCATTCCGCCGCCACGGACATAGTTGACTTTCAGCGTCGTGGCCACGGGCGGAGGCGGAGGTTCGAAGGTTCGCACGACGAACTGACCGCCAGCGAAGTCGAACGTGGCGTGGAGATGACGCAGAAGGTTCACTCCGATCAACATTTTGATGGGCGCGTTGAGCTGCCGCGAAATGCGCGAAAGGTCCCGCGCCATGGCAGGGACGTCGGAGACTTCGATGCGCTCCCCGAAGCGGAGAGAGATCCAGGAAGACTCCTTGCCGCTGCTCGAGTCGACCACGGCCTCGGCGACGTCCGTCGCGATCATGGCGAGCGCGGGCTCCCCATCTACCTCCAGCGGGACAATCAACGACGTGGTGCCAATGCGGGGCATCTCGGTGACGGCGAGCAGGCCGCCGGACATTTCGAAGGGGCGGCGTCCTCTGCCCTGGCGAGCCAGCTTGATAACCTCGGAGGCCCACGGGTCGCGCACCTCGGGATTCGCTAGCAGGGTTTCGAGCTCGGCCGCAGCCTTCTCGAGCTTGCCCGCATACCAGTAGGCGCGACTGCGTATGGCGACGACCTCTTCGCTGGTGAGGCCGCGGGTCAGTTGCAGTGCGCGATCGTACTCCAGCTGAGCGAGCGCCACGTGCGCCGCCAAGGTGCGCACCTCGGGCCTGCCCGGGGCGAGCTTGAGGGCGTTCTCGCTGGCGATCTGGGCATCTTCGATGTCGCCGCTCTTGTAGCTGCGCTGCGCGCGCTCGAACCATTTCTTACCGAGCGGGGGCCATTCGGCACCCTTGGGGGTCGCCGGCCCGCAGCCCAGCTGAAGCCAGGTCAGGAGCAGCCCGGCGAGAGCGATGCGAAGCAGCGCGGTGGAACGGGAGCCGACCCGTTTTGCATTACATTCGAGGGTGTGGTCGTACATGATGAGACGCGGGCGCGACGCTCCAAAGGCCGCTCGTAGGGTTTGCCAGCGCAGCGCCTGCGCCGAGGTGCCCGAAGATCGGGGGCCGCCGACGCCTGGGATAGCGGATTGTGGCCGAGCGGTCGAGCCGATTTGTGCGGCGGTCGCCCGGGGCGGCGTTCGCGTGCTATTCTAAGGGTCGGCGATGTACACGACTTTCGACGGCCTAGCACATGAGCGAGGTTCGCCGGATGTATTGTCTGTTCCCGTCTTGCTGCTCAACCGGTTCTTTGCGCCGGTCTCGGTAGCATCGGCCCGGCGCGCGCTGGTATTGCTGTACGGCGGGGCCGCCCGGGCCGTGGACGACGCGGGAGAAACTCACGATTTCGTGAACTGGCGCCGTTTGCCCGTCAGGACGCTGGACGACGGAGTACCGCTGGTGGACGGGCAGGTGAGAGTGCCGCGTGTCCTGCACTTGGTGCGCTATGAGCGCTTTCCGACTCACCGCGTGCGGCTCACCCGCAAGAACCTACTGTTGAGGGATGACTATCAGTGCCAATACTGCGGGCGGCACCCGGGGGTACGCGAGCTCAATATCGACCACGTGTTGCCTCGCTCGCGCTTGGGCCGAGACACCTGGGAAAACCTGGTGGTGTCTTGCCGCTCGTGCAATCTGAAGAAAGGGCGCCGCACACCGCTGGAAGCCAAGATGAAGCTGCTCAGGCAGCCGCGTGAGCCCCGCTGGTCCACCACGCACCACATCTTGCTGATGACGAAAAAACCGTACGTGGAATGGGGCCCCTTCCTCGCAGCCGGTTGAATTTCAGCAACGTTAGAGCCCCGTCGGCATTCTCGTCCCGTCATGGAGGCGACTCGGGTAGAGTAGTCGCCATGCTCGCTTGCACTCAGAATCGGCTGTCGTCTTTGTTTTTGCTCGCCGCGCTGGGCTGTCTGGCTTGCGGCGGATCGGCGCCACCTCCCGAAACTGCGCCACCTGCAACGGAGGCAGCGTCTGCGCCCGCCCAGGAGGACGTCGATATGGCGGAGCCCGCCGAACAACCAGCGGAGCTGGACGCGGGCGACCAAGCGCCATCGGAGGACGGCCCTGCCGAAGCCGCCACCGCTTCGAACGACCTCAGCGCGGGCGAAACGCGCACCATGCAGGTCATTCAAAAGACGGTGCTCGACAATCGCGACCGCTTCCGCGTTTGCTACGACGTGGTGGAGGCCGACCAACCCGGAATTCAAGGCGACCTTACCCTATACTTCGTATTGGATGCAGAGGGTCGGGTCAAAGAGGCGGAGCTCAATGAAGCACGCAGCACGCTCAAGCAGGAGCGACTGGTCGAGTGCGCGCTGTCGGAGCTGCGCAAGCTGCGCTTTCCGCCTTCTTCGAAGGGCTTGGAGACGAAGGTGAACTATCCGTTCAACTTCAATCCTAGGTAGCGCAATGGCGGCGGTGAAGTGGCACGCGTTTCGTTGACCATTCCGCCTGCGGGTGGCGCTGACCCGTACAGCGAGCTCTTGAGCGCCACGCGCGGGCTGCAGCGCGAACATCGCGCTGCGCGTGACGCCTGGTTCCAGTCGCTGTCGGTCGAGGGCAAAGAAGATCTGCTGTTCGAGTTCGAGGTGCTGCTCAAGGCCACCGCGTGTTTCGCCAACCCGCGCAACCATCCCGGTCCGCCGCGTCGCAACTCCATCGTAAGCCTGGACTTTCGCGATGCGACCCAGGTGCTCCACAGCGGGCTGACTCACGCAATACTGTTGGCGCGTCGCCTGTTGGGTACGAAAGACAGGGCCTTTCTCTTCCAGCGTTACCTGGAGACGGTGCTACCGGAAGACAACGTGCGCGCGCGCCTGCTGCAAGGTGATCGCGAGCACAGTTCCCCCGAAGAAGGCCTGATCGCCCTGCGCCATGGCTTGACCACGGCCAACGAGGTGATCGATGGCCTGCTGCGCGCCCGGCGCGTGCCCTTTCGCATGTTTTATGCCGTGCTGACGCTGGTTCAGCGCGAAGTCGGCAGAAACCCGGTATTCAATCCGCTCAATGCGCTCGAATTTCGCCCCGAGTTCGATCGCATCAAGTCGCCTCAAGTGCTGGACCTGATTCGCGGCGTTCCGGGGGACGAAGCGCGCCGCTTGGTGGCGCTGACCTTTCTGTCGCTGTTTCGCATGCTGCGTTACCTGCGCCTGCTCTCGCGCATCTCGGGCGAGCTCGGCAACCGGCGGCGCCATGCCATCGGGCGCGCCTACTTGGTGCTGAGCGTGTTGCGCTCCGACGCTCGCGCGCTCAGCGACTACTTGCGGCAGCACTCGGGCACCCTGCTGGCTCAATGCTACGAACGCGAGCTGCTGGCCGTACCCGCCGCGCAGTTGCGGAGCCGGGCCCACGAGTTCCGCGCCAATGGGCTGCGGCTGCTGGACATCAAGAGCGCCTTGGAAGCCATAGCGGGCAACCTGCGTCTCGAGATGCGGCGCGCCTTTCAGCAACACTTGGGTGCTCCCAGCGTTCGGCACTCGCCGGCCGCCATGCGGGCGGCGCTTCAGTCCACTATCACCGAGCTCAGGCCCGCCTTGCGAAACCCCATCTTGTTTTTGGGCAAGGCGCTCGGCGTCACGCTCGAAGAGGGGCGGGTGTTCGACGATCAAAGCGCCAGGCGAGAGACCAGCGATCGGCTCAGACGCGACGTGTGGATGTTCGCCCAGATCGTTCGCGCCTTCGCCAGCAAAGCTCAGCATTCATCGAGTGAAGACCGCTGGGCGGCGGTCTACAGCTTCGAGTTCGTGCGGGAGTTCCTCGCCTACTTTAGGGCCATGGGCTACCCGCTGTTGCGCTCCACGGATTACCCCCGATTCGACGCGTTTCTGTCCGCCATGGATGCGCTCAGAGAAACGGATTTGGTGGACCCCACGCGCTTGGAGAAGGCGATCGCTGAATGCGTCGCCTTTCACGAATTCTTGAGTGAGCTGTTCGACAACATCTCGCGACGTGACGTGCTCGAAGGAGTTCCCTTCGACAGGCGCGCTGCGGCATCGACACTGGCTCTCTACCTCGGCAGCTGAACCGTCTGGGCAGCTGAACCGTCTGACAAGACGGGCGCGCGAACAAACCGGACAGTGCCAGTTCGTCCGCGC